>CANNNN010000004.1 GCA_947506075.1 Methylococcaceae bacterium | reverse complement strand
TTGAGCTAATCAGAAAGACATCGTCGAAAAATTTTCAAGCTGCCATAGAAAATTTCGCTGATTCTGTTTCTGCCCTGGAATCAATGTTTAGGCAAGTAAAGTTTTTATGAGAAAGCCGTGCCTTTAGCCCGACTCACCACATAAACCCCGGCCAACACCAAAACAGTCCCAGCCAGTTGCGCCAGGGTCAAGGTCTCGCCCAACAATAAAAAAGCCAACGCCAGCGTCCCTATCGGTCCTATGGAACTGAGTACTGCTGCCGAACCGGCTCCGATGCGCCTAATCCCGGCATTCATTAAAAAGGCCGGAAGTACCGTGGAAAAAATCGCCATGATCAGCGCCAGACTATAAACAGGGGTGGGTAAATCAAGCGGTTTTAAGCCATGCTCAAGTACAAAATGCAAACCGGTCGCAAGACACGCGACCGTCATCGAATAGGCGGTAAACCGCGTCGAACCGATACTCTTGACCATCATGCCGCTGCCCATCAGGAAAAAGGCAAAGGCGATCGCGCTAGCCAAAACCAGCGCCGAACCTAAGCACAGACCCGATGCGGTCATCGCCGCCCTGTTGTCAATAAACACCAAAACCATCCCAGCATAACTTAAGGCCAGCGCAACGGTCTGGTGACGATTAATTGCCCGACGCTGCAACACAGCCGTGAACAGCACGACAAAAGTCGGATAAAGAAAGATAATCAAGCGTTCAAGTCCTGCCGAAATATATTGCAGCCCTAAAAAATCCAGCAAGCTGGCAAGGTAATAACCTAAGATGCCTAAGCCGAAAATCATCAGCCAGTCTTGTCTATTTAAACGCCGCGCCTCTGCTCGCGAATCATTGGCCGACCAAAAGGCAACTATCAGAAAAAAGGGCAAGGAAATAGTCATGCGCAGCACCATCAAGGTGATCGCATCCAGCTGATAGCTATAGGCTAATTTGACCAATACCGCTTTGGCTGAAAAGCCCAATGCGCCAAGTAACACAAACAAACAGCCGATAACAGCCGTCCGATTATTTTTCGGGATAACAGCTTCGTGTTGATGCACACATTTCTCCTTAGGATTAAAAAAAATGCGAATCTTGCCGGAATGACTAACAAATCAACTGGGACAAGATCCGCAGCTGTTTTGGTATTGGAATTAATGAACCAACAAAACAACGCGGAGGCCGAAGCGAGTCATTCGCAGCCAACGCATGCATTTTAGGGATGAGGTCATAGTTATCGGGTTCATAATTAGTATTCTATGAAGACGGTTGTGCCCTGTCAATTTACGTTGCATGATAAAATAAAATCCAGTCCACCTAAGCAAAGACTCTTAACCATGAATCACATTGCAATAAAAATGCTGATGGGCGATAAGGGCAAATATTTCGGCATCGTCATGGGGCTGACTTTTGCATCACTGATCATGACCCAGCAACCGGCCATTTTTTTGGGGCTGATGGCACGTTCTTACAGCTTCATCTCGGATGTCGGATTACCTGACATCTGGGTCATGGACGCGAAAGTGCAGTTTGTCGATGACATCAAGCCCTTGCAGGACACCGAACTATACCGAGTACGCGGCATTTCCGGCGTGGAATGGGCCATGCCTATGTATAAGGGACTGCTGAAGGCTCGATTGGTCGACGGCACCTTTCAAACCTGTAACGTGATCGGCCTGGATGACGCGACTTTAATCGGAGGCCCGCCGGTCATGCTGGACGGCAAGCTCGAAGACTTGCGCCGCAGCGATGGCATTATCGTCGATATAGACGGAGCCAAAGACAAACTGGGCAAGCCTGCGTCCACACCCGGCGGATCGCCGACTCCGCTTAAAGTCGGCGACAGTCTGGAGTTAAACGATCATCGGGCGATCATTGTCGGTATCGCAAAAGTCACCCGCACGTTTCAGTCCCAACCGGTCATCTACACCACGTATTCCCGAGCCAAGAGCTACGCGCCTAAGGAGCGTAAGCTGTTATCCTTCGTGCTGGTTAAAACCAAACCGGGGCAAGACCCCGCCGAATTGACCCGCCGTATCCGCGCCTCTACCGGTTTGGCGGCTTATACTCAGGCCGAATTCATGTCGTTGACCTATGAATATTTTATGCACAATACTGGCATCCCGATCAATTTCGGCATTTCTGTATTACTGGGCTTTATTGTCGGCGCGGCGATTGCCGGCCAGACCTTCTACAACTTCACACTGGAAAATTTGCGCCAGTTCGGCGTACTGAAAGCTATGGGCACCGGCAACTGGACTTTACTGCGCATGATCTTGCTGCAAGCGGTTTTAGTGGGCACGCTCGGCTATGGTTTGGGCGTGGGTCTGACAGCCTTGTTTGGCTATCTGATGCGCCATTCGATACTGGCCTTCAAGTTTCCTTGGCAATTACTGCTATTTAGCGGCGCAGGCGTCAGCCTGATTTGTGTGTTTGCCGCCGTGCTCAGCATACTTAAAGTGCTCCGTCTGGAACCGGCCATCGTGTTTAAAGGCTGAGCCATGAGTTCATCGACATTTGCTGTACACTGCCAGAATGTGCTGAAGGTTTACGACACCGGCGGGCAAAAAGTGACCGCACTAAACGGCGTCGATCTGGATATTGCTATGGGCGAACTGATGATGCTGGTCGGGCCTTCCGGCTGCGGCAAGACCACGTTGATCTCAGTCATCGCCGGCATACTCGACCAGGATAGCGGCTCTTGTGTCGTGTTCGGCGAGGATTTACTGAACATGAGCAGCCGGAACAAGCTTAACTTTCGGGCGCGCAACATCGGTTTCGTATTTCAGGCCTTTAACCTGCTGCCCTCGTTGAGCGCGGCAGAGAATGTGTCGGTACCGCTGATCATCAACGGCATGAAACGCAGCGATGCCGAACGCAAAGCCATCAGTGTTCTGGAGCAGGTAGGCCTGGGCGCGCGCGTGACCGCCCTGCCCTCGGAGCTTTCCGGCGGACAGCAGCAACGCGTCGCGATAGCCCGGGCGCTGATTCACAGCCCGCGACTGATCGTATGCGACGAACCCACCAGCTCGCTGGATCATGAAACCGGACGCAATGTGATGACCTTGCTGAAAGACGTGGCCATGCACAAGGACAGGGCGCTGGTCATCGTGACCCATGATGCGCGGATATTTGACTTTGCCGATCGCATTGCTACGATGGATGACGGGCATATTGTTGAAGTCAAAACGGCTGGAATCCTGGCTTCGCCTGCAAGCGCAAGCAAAGCTTGCACTCCTGATGCAGTCGAACCCTATAACCTCGCCCCAGAGTAACCATGCAAATCAAATACACTTTACCGATACTCGCAGCGGCCGGTTTCCTGTTTGCTTCCTATACGGTCGTCAGCAGCAATAAGCCAATACCGATTGCACCGGCCGTTGCCGCTCCCGCCTCTGCGCCGTTTAAAGCATTTATTGCCGGCGCAGGACTCGTCGAGCCGAAAAGCCAGAACATCGCGATCGGAACGCCTCTGCCCGGCATAGTCAAAAGCTTGGCCGTCAAGGTTGGCGACAAAGTCAAAGCCGGTGCGCCGCTATTTTATCTGGACGACCGCGATACGCGTGCAGAATTGGGCGTTAAACTGGCCGACCTCGCCAAGGCTAAGGCTGGCGTTAACGAAGCCTTAGCCGCCCTTGCCGACACCCAATCGCTGAGCGCTTTAGCCGAAGCGGTGACCGACCGCCGCGCGATCAGTTCCGAGGAACTGCTTAAAAGACGCAACGCACTGCATATCAACACCGCCAAACTGGACAGCGCCAAAGCTCTGGTGCAACAGGCCGAAGCGGCGCTGGTCACTACGCAAACCACCTTATCCCGGCTAAGCGTTCAGGCACCTATCAACGGCGAGGTATTGCAAGTCAACATCCGGCCCGGTGAATTCGCCCAGGCCGGAGCCCTGAACACCCCGCTGCTGGTGCTCGGCAATCTGGATCAACTGCATGTGCGGGTAGACATCGACGAGAATGATGCCTGGCGCTTCGACAAAAACAGCAAGGCCGTAGCTTTCCTACGCGGTAACCGAAACTTTAAGGCCGATCTGACCCTGGCTTATGTAGAACCCTATGTCATACCTAAAAAATCGCTAACCGGCGACAGCACCGAACGGGTCGATACCCGTGTATTGCAGGCGCTGTATAGCTTTGAACGCAGCCAATTGCCGGTCTATGTGGGCCAGCAGATGGATGTCTTCATCGAAGCTCAGGACTATTCCGGCAATAATGGCTCATCGTTATGAGACATCGCCCGCCTGCACTGTACCTCATGCTGCTGTTATCCGGCTGTTCCGCAGTCGGCCCCGACTACCAAGCGCCAAAAATACCGCTTCCCTTGCAATGGAGCGAATCGACAGCTGATACCCGTTCCCACACAGAGCATGGCAACGAGGACTGGTGGAAAAGTTTTAATGATCCGCTACTCGATAAACTGATCAGCGAGGCGATTAGCTCTAACCTGGATTTTAAGCTGGCCCTGGAACGGATTAAAGACGCTCGCGTGTTGCGCTCTGCGACCATTGCGGCAGGCTTGCCCAGCTTGACCGCCAAGACCAATCTCAGTCGGCGACTCAATAACTCCTCGTCGTCTTCCCAAACAGGAGCGGCAGGCTCTGCGCTTGGCGGCTCCGGGTTCGGCAGTCAGCTGATCAATATCTTTTCGTTGGGCTTTGATGCCCAATGGGAGCTGGATTTATTTGGCGGCATCCGGCGTGCAGTAGAAGCCGCCGATGCAACGATAGATTCCGAAGTCGAAAATAGCCGTGATGTGCTGGTTACGCTGTTGGGCGATGTAGCCCGCAATTACATCGAGCTGCGCGCCAATCAACAGCTGGTCGCGATAAGTCGTGAGAACTTACTCGCGCAACAGGATACGCTTGCGCTGACTAAAAGCCGGCAACAGACCGGGCTGGCAAGCATGCTGGAAGTAAGCCAGGCACAAGCACAGGCTGCGACGACGGAAGCGCAACTGCCTAACTACGAAGCAGCCGTGCAGCAAGCTATACATGCCCTTGGCGTATTGCTCGGCAAAGCCCCGGGTGCGCTGGCTGCTCGTCTCGAGACACAGGGCCTTGTTCCAAATGTTGCCGCCAAGGTGATAACCACGCTCCCCTCCGAATTATTGCAGCGCAGACCGGATATCCGCCGCGCCGAAAGGCGACTGGCCTTAGCCAATGCATCGATAGGCATTGCGACCGCCGAACTTTACCCAAAAATCAACCTGGCGGCCTTCATCGGCCTGCAAAATACCACCATCACTGACTTTACCCCAATCGGCAAGTCCTGGTCGGCAGCGTCATCAATAACCATGCCTATCTTCAACTGGGGCAAACTGAACGCCAATATCAACAGTAAAAAGGCCCAATTCGAGCAAGCTTTTCTGACTTATCAAGCCACTGTTTTATCGGCTTTTAAGGAAGTCGAAGATACGCTGATCGCCTACAGCAAAGAGCAGCAGCGACACCAAGCGCTGGAAAAAGCCGTTACAGCAAACCAACTGGCCGTGCAATTGGCAGACGAGCGTTATCAAAAAGGCTTAACCTCGTTTCTGGATGTACTGGAAAGCCAAAAAGCGCTCTATCAAGCCCAAAGCCAGTCGGTCGCTAGCGAATCGGCACTTTCCAGCAATAGAGTCGCCCTATACAAAGCACTTGGCGGCGGCTGGCAAACTGACGACATCGACTATCCTAAAAAATAGTAAAAACCTGCAAACAATATAAACAGGAGCATTCCATGCAACAAGAATTCTGGCTCGAACGCTGGCAGCAAAAGCAGATCGGGTTTCATAGCGACGCTATAAATCCACACCTGCAACAGGTCTGGCCGACATTAAATATTGTGCCCGGCAGCCGGGTGTTTGTGCCGTTGTGCGGCAAAAGTAATGATATGCTGTATCTGCTCGCCCAGGGCTATAACGTTATCGGCGTGGAACTTAGCCCACTGGCAGTACAAGCATTTTTCGCCGAAAACGGTTTATCTGCGACGACCCATCAACAACGCAACTTCAGTATTAGCGAGACCGATGGACTGCGCATATATTGCGGCGATTTTTTCGACCTTAGCGCCAGCGAACTGGACGGTGTCCATGCTGTTTATGATCGGGCCTCGCTGGTTGCGCTGCCGCCGGAAATGCGCCGCACTTATGCTGCGCACATGCAACAGTTGCTGAAACCAGGAACAGCTTCGCTGTTGGTGGCTTTCGATTATCCACAGCAGGAAATGCAGGGACCGCCGTTCAGTGTTCAGACGGATGAAGTCCTGGCACTTTACCGTAACTGGTGTGCCGTCGAATTGCTGTACACGGAGGACATCCTTGATCGGGAACCGCGCTTTCGCAACCAAGGCGTGAGCCGACTGCAGGAACAGATCTATGTGCTTAACGTTGTGTGAACTACAACTCGCCAATTCAAGACAATCTGGTATTATTGCGTCCTTTGTTTATCGCTAAAGGATCATCCATGTCAGAATTCATTAACGCAACCGTCGTCAAAAAAGCCAATGTCTATTTCGGCGGCAATGTCAGCAGCCGAACTATCAAGTTTGCTGATGGCACCTCAAAAACCCTGGGCTTTATGCTGCCCGGCGAATACACCTTCAACACCGCCGAAGCGGAATTAATGGAAATCATGGCCGGCGAACTGGATGTTTTATTGCCAGGCAGCGAATGGCGTAGCGTCAAAGACGGAGAATCTTTCGATGTTCCTGCTAACTCAGCTTTCACGATGAAAGTTAAAACACCTAGCGATTATTGCTGCTCATTCATCAAATAACACTATGGAAAAAGTCGCCATCTTTGTCGATGTGCAGAATATCTATTACACCACCAAGCAAAGTTACCAGCGGCATTTTAATTACGCGGCTTTCTGGGCAAAGGCGACCGCTAACCGGGAAGTAGTCGCGGCTTTTGCTTATGCGATCGATAAGGGTGACAGCAAACAGCAGGGCTTTCAGCAGATCCTCAGAAATATCGGCTTTATGGTTAAGCTAAAGCCTTATATCCAGCGTAGTGACGGCTCTGCAAAAGGCGACTGGGATGTCGGCATTACACTGGATGTTATCGACTATTCAGCTCAGGTCGATGTACTTATTTTATTATCCGGCGACGGCGACTTTGATTTGTTACTGGAAAAAGCTAAAAACACTTACGGTGTTACGACGGAAGTTTACGGCGTACCTGGACTGACGGCGCCATCGCTGATTAATGCATCCAGTCGCTTTATAGCCATAGACGATAAATTGCTACTGTAAAACACCGAAGGCTAAAATCTGGTAGAATAAGACTTTATTTTTCAAAGTCGTAAGAAACCGCTCAATGGCGCTTAAGTCAACCATCTATAAAGCCGACTGTCAGATTTCAGACATGGACAGAGGCTATTATCAATCACATAACCTGACCATTGCTCTACACCCTTCAGAAACCGAAGAGCGCATGATGGCGCGTCTGTTGGCTTTTGTGATTAATGCCGATGAATATCTGGTCTTTACCAAGGGTCTGAGCACTGATGATGAACCCGAACTCTGGAAAAAAAGTCTGACCGACGATATTGAACTGTGGATTGAAATGGGCATGCCCGATGAAAAACGCATCCGCAAAGCTTCAAGTCGTGCCGATAAAGTCATCCTCTATACCTATGGCGGACGCAATACTGTCTGGTGGAACCAGATAAAACCCAAGCTGGAGCGCTTTAAAAACCTGAGCGTCATTAACCTGCCCAAGGAAGCGACAGCTCAGCTGGCACCGATGGTAAAGCGCACCATGCAATTGCAAATCAGCATCCAGGACGGACAGATCTGGGTCAGCGATGATCAAAACACCGCTAATATAATGCCTGAAACATGGCTCAATAATACGAAATAATAGAACACGGATATAACTGATTATCACGGATAGAAATCCGTTTAAATCTGTGTTATCTGTGTTCTATTTTCAGTTTATCTTTTCACTTTTATTTTTCGGAACAAAAACTTGATTTCTACAGCTAATATCACCATGCAGTTCGGGGCCAAACCCCTGTTTGAAAACGTCTCAGTCAAATTCGGCGACGGCAACCGTTACGGCCTGATCGGCGCGAACGGCTGCGGAAAATCGACCTTCATGAAAATATTGAGCGGCGATTTGGAGCCCTCGGCAGGCAACGTCAGCCTAAGTCCCAATGAACGCCTGGGTAATTTGCGCCAGGACCAATTCGCCTATGAAGACTATCGCGTATTGGACGTGGTGCTAATGGGCCACGCCGAGATGTGGGCGGCGATGTCCGCACGCGACGCAATCTATGCCAACCTGGAAGCCACCGAAGACGATTACATGCATGCCGCCGAACTGGAATCGGTGTTCGCCGAATACAACGGCTATACCGCCGAATCCAGAGCCAGCGAACTGTTGCTGGGTCTGGACATTCCAATTGAACAGCATAGCGGCCTGATGAGCGCCGTAGCACCAGGCTGGAAGCTGAGAGTTTTGCTCGCACAGGCCTTGTTTTCGAACCCCGACATCATGCTGTTGGATGAGCCGACCAACAACCTGGACATCAACACCATACGCTGGCTTGAAGATGTGCTGAATCAGCGCGATTGCACGATGGTTATCATCTCGCATGACCGGCATTTTTTAAACAGTGTCTGCACTCACGTGGCGGATATGGATTATGGTGAATTGCGTGTTTATCCCGGCAACTATGACGATTACATGGTTGCGGTTACCGAAGTTAGAGAGCGCTTGCTCGCCGGAAATGCCAAGAAAAAAGTCCAGATTGCCGAACTGCAAACCTTCGTTAGACGCTTCTCGGCTAATGCCTCCAAAGCCAAGCAGGCCACCTCGCGGGCCAAACAACTGGATAAAATAACCCTGGATGAAGTCAAGCCGTCGAGCCGGGTTAATCCATTCCTGCGCTTTGATCAAACCAAAAAACTGCATCGTTTGGCACTGGAAGTCGAAAACCTGACAAAAGGCTATGACGAACAACCGCTATTCAAAAACCTGAATCTGATGGTCCCGGTTGGTGAGCGCATTGCCGTTATCGGCCCTAACGGTATCGGAAAATCGACCCTGCTGCGCACCTTGGTCGGTGATCTAACGCCGGATAAGGGGGAAGTGAAATGGTCGGAAAACTCCGAAGTGGGCTATTATGCGCAGGATCATGCCGAAGACTTTGCCGAAAACCAAACCCTGATCGAGTGGATGAACCAATGGCGCAAGGAATCGGATGATGATCAAGCCATACGCGGTACCTTGGGACGCTTATTGTTCGGTGCCGACGACATCAACAAACCCGTTAAAGTTCTCTCCGGCGGGGAACAAGGACGCATGCTGTTCGGCAAGTTGATCCTGCAAAAAAACAACATCATGGTGCTCGACGAACCGACCAACCATTTGGATATGGAGTCGATCGAATCGCTAAATACCGCACTGGAAAATTATCCCGGCACCTTGATCTTTGTCAGCCATGACCGGGAGTTTGTGTCATCGCTGGCGACACGAATTATCGAATTAACCCCGAATGGGATTATCGACTTCAATGGTAATTACGAGGATTATTTAAGCAGTCAAGCTTAGATAGACTGATTACAAGAGGCTTAAAGCCGACAATAGAACGCTGATAATTAGGACGCTATAAGATGCTTAATTATCAGAGTCTATCCATCCAGCTGTGTTCTGTTTATTGGACGTTAATTGCTTAGCAATTAACGTCCAACCCTTAACGTATTCCCCATCAAATCAGCAACAGCCCTATCCGCCACGCCGAATACCCTGATATTTTTTTTAACCGTGCCGGCATAGTTTTCGTGTAAATGACCACGAAAGATATTTTTTACGCCCATCGCAGCGGCCAACTCTCCAATCACATCAAAACCATGCCGATGCGAACCTGGCGCCTCATGAGTCACCAAAATATCAGCTTTTAGCGCCTTTAATGCCTCAAACTCATCATGCCAAATGGCTCCCTTGTATTTTAATGACATGGCTGCATGCCTGAGATTGGCGGGTTGATTATGCAGGTAATGCAGTTTGTCCTTCCATTTAGGCTGCTGCGGTGGATACCAAACCCTGCCAAGGAAAATACCGCCTAAACCGGCAATTTTCAGCCCTGCAATTTCAGTGACTTTCAAATGCAGACCTTTATCAGCCAGTGCCGAATCAAACAAATTCTTATGCTTGCTGGGCGTTTCAAAATCATGATTCCCCGCAATCCACCAGATTTCAGTTAAGCCGACGATGTCCTGCAAGCAAATTTCCAGCGGCATATCCAAATCATAATCGCCGAGCAATACAACGGCTTCGGGCTTGTATTCATGAACAGCGGCAATCAGCGGCTTGAAATCCCCATGCGGATCGCCGGCAAATAAAATCTTGTTCTGTGGGTTCAAATTGTTACTCCTGTTAACGGGAACCTGACCCTTACTAAAAATAGCAACGCTTTGTTTCTCGGCACGGGTTTAAAATTCCCCCGATTATAGACAAAAGTCACCTTGATTAATATCAGGCTGTTTAATAACGAAAACCTGTCAACAGAACTTGCTTTGGTTTTTGCGGTAAATTGGCAGTTTGCAGGACAATCAACTGCAGTTATTAGCCGCAAAAAAAAGCCCTTGAGCAATAGTACTCAAGGGCGTGTTGAAGCATCTAATGATCTATATTCTATATACTGATAAAATTCAAACTTATTCGGCTAGGCGCTTTCCTATACGATGATAGGCATCTTTAAGCTCTTCTCCGACTATTTTAGCCTTGGCTATAAACTCTTCGGAAGTATCCACAGACTCATCCGCTATTTCAGATGCTTTGATTTTTAAACGACCCCATTGTTGTTCGGCTTCTTCAAATTCCTGCTTGGCCTCCATTGAGGCTAGATGCAATTTTAAATTAATTTCATCACGCTCTACTTGTAATTTATCCAATAAACTTTCAAAATCTTCTTTTATTGACATGACCTACCCCATATTATTTAATGAAAAACAGTTACCTACATAACCGTTCATAGGATAAAGAACTCGCCACGCTCAAGCAATAAGTAGTATAACCAAGAGACCCGCTTCTAACATGCAGAACACCTTACATTACATCGGCCTCAAGTCTTTTACTTTTGATTAAAAAATCATAAACATAAACTGGTATAGTAGCTTAAGCGAACAAACATCCCGACATCACCACGATTAATTGAAACACATGACTCACGAACTTTTATTATTACGCCATGCCAAGTCAGATTGGGCGGTCGATATGGATGATTTTTCCCGTCCGTTAAAAAAACGTGGTCGTCGCGCTGCCAAGCAGGTAGGTCGCTGGCTGCATGAGCAGCATTTGAAACCCGACGCCATACTCTGTTCTCCTGCAGCACGGACCCTGGCGACAGCACAGCTGGTTTGTAAACAGTTAGATATAGACGAATCAACTATCATCTATGATGAGCATATTTATGAAGCCAGTGCGCAAGCCTTGCTTGAGGTGTTAAAAACACGTTGTGATGACCGGCGAGTGCTGTTGATCGGTCATAATCCCGGCCTGGAAGATTTGTTAGTCAAATTAATTCCCCATTCAGTATCCTTATCATCTAATGGAAAATGCTTGCCCACAGCGGCCTTAGCGCACCTCACCTTTGAAGGCAATTGGACAGATCTGACCGAAGGTTGCGCCAAATTAGTCACACTAATTCGCCCGGACAACTTGGCTGAGTAACTAATAAAACGGGACTATAGCATGTTAAGACTTTTCAATATCGACAAGGGCCGACTAAAGGAACAAACGCCATCTACAGATCAACTTAAACAGGCGGTCGCAGCAGCGTCATGGATCGATGCCCACGATGCCAGTGACATTGAGCGCGATCAACTACAGGCTTTTTTGCATGCAGAACTGCCCGAATCGGATGATGTGGAGGAAATCGAATCATCGGCGCGCTATTTTACCGACAACACCGGCGTTCATGTACGCTCTTTGTTTCTTGCGCAAAGCGAGGGTCGGCACAGCACGGCAACCGTCGCCTTCATTCTGCAAAAAGACAGGTTAATTACGCTGCGTGAAGGCGCATTGGCGGATTTCCGACTTTTGCGTATGCGCGCAAGACGTGGACAGGTAGAGGCACACTCGCCGCAGGAACTGGTGGTTATCATATTCGAACAAAAAGTGGAAAACCTTGCCGATGCGCTGGAAGACATTCATCGCAAACTGGAGGAGGTCAGTTATCTGGTACTGGAAGAAATAGATTCCGATCTTGAAAACGCCATTGATCAACTGGCCAAACTGGAAGACAGCAACGGTAAGATTCGGCTATGCCTGATGGATACGCAGCGCTCCATCTCCTTTCTGCAACGGCATTTGCGCAATCACCCGGAGTTACAAGACACTGCGCGAGAGATTATGCGTGACGTGGAAACATTGATGTCTCATACCACTTTCCTGTTCGACAAAATCAATTTCTTAATGGACTCGACCCAGGGCTTTATTAACATCGCTCAAAACAAGATCATTAAGATTTTTTCCATTGCCGCAGTGGTATTTCTCCCTCCGACGCTGGTGGCCAGCATTTACGGCATGAATTTCCAATATATGCCGGAACTTAATTTACAACTGGGCTATCCGGGGGCACTCGGGTTAATGCTACTGGCGGGAGTTTCACCGTATTGGTTTTTTAAACGCAAAGGCTGGCTCTGATATGTTCTTGCCACTGATACACCGGCCACGCTCTCGATAAGAGCATGGCTTAAGATAAGCCTCAAAAAAATAATCTGCCATCTTGGGAAGTGATTAAACGGATGTTTAAACAGTGAAGCCCATTAATCAGGCCAGTTAATTGCGAACCACCCAAGCTCAGTGTAAGTGTGCCGCTTTTTTTGGTAGCAGCGCGCATGTATGATCAGTTGTGCCTTGCTCCACTTGCAAGGTACAGTGATGAACAGAGAATCGCTCATTTAGTGCTTGTACGATACTATCCAAGAAGGCATCGTCGGGGCATCCATTAGGCATCACCAGATGAACAGTAAGAGCACTTTCGGTGGTGCTCATGCCCCAGATATGCAGATCATGAATGTCGGTCACACCGTGACATTGGCGCAGATACGCTTCCAGCGCGGCCACATCAATATGCGCCGGAACAGCTATTAATGCCAGCTGTACGGACTCGCGTAGCAATCCCCAGGTGCTAGTTAAGATAATGGTCACAATCACCAGACTCATCACCGGATCAAGCCAGTACCAGTCTGTGTATATCATTGCTATACCAGCAAGCGCGACGCCTACTGATACTGCGGTATCGGCAGCCATGTGAAGATAGGCGCCGCGAACATTCAAGTCAGCTTTACTTCCCTTGACAAAAAGCCATGCCGACAGCCCATTAATGACGATGCCGATGCCTGCCACCAGGGTAACTGTCAATCCAGCCACTAGGGCAGGCTCTGAAAAACGATGAACGGCCTCCCATGCAATAGCCCCGCTCGCCACCAGCAGGAACATGGCGTTTGCCAAGGCCGCCATAATCGAGGTACTGCGTAGACCGTAGGTGTAACGCTCGCTGGGTGCTTTGCGGGAAAGGATTGACGCACCCCATGCCAGTAGCAAGCCGAGCACATCAGACAAGTTGTGCCCAGCATCAGCCATCAATGCCGTTGAGTTGGCAATAAAACCATAAGTGAATTCAATTATCACAAAAACCGTATTCAAGCCGACTGCAAAAGCAAAGGCAAGACTCTGATTATTTAGATCACCAGGGTGATGACCTTCACTATGTGAGTGCGGGATATGAGCGTGAGTATGCTTATGTCCATGATGATCTGTCATCAGTCTACTCCCGGTATGCAACTGTTGTTTGTTTTTCAGGCACGAAGCTAAACTGACAGGCTTCACCCGGACAGTTGCTTGCGCTGATGCCATTCTATCAGGCATAAAAAAGGGTTATCACAATGATAACCCTTTTATTAATGGCGTCCCCAGGGGGGTTCGAACCCCCGTTACCGCCGTGAAAGGGCGGTGTCCTAGGCCACTAGACGATGGGGACTAAAACTGGTTTAATCAACTTCTTGGTGGAGCCAAGCGGAATCGAACCGCTGACCTCAACACTGCCAGTGTTGCGCTCTACCAATTGAGCTATGGCCCCCAAGTTGAGAACCGGCATTCTACAGTATTTATCTGCTGAGTCCAACACTAATCAGTATTTTTTATATAATTTATAGCTCGCTGCAGTCTAGCCAAGGTTTTTTCCTGGCCCAGCAACGACAAGGTTATATCAATCGCCGGCGAAACCGCTGATCCGCAAACCGCAACACGCAAAGGCTGAGCCACCTTACCCAAACCTAAACCCATGGTTTCGGCAAGATTTAATACAATCTGGTGCAAGGCCTCGCCATTCCAGTCGACCACAGTAGAAAATTGCTCGAGCAACCTAGCCAAAACCTCCTCCGAACCTGGAGTGAAATTCTTTTTAGCGGCCTTTTCATCATAGGCCTCAAAATCCTTATAGAAATAAACGCTGGCAGCGGCTATTTCGACCAGTGTCTTACAGCGTTCCCGTTGTGCCTTGACCATGTCGACAAGACTCGGCCCTACTGAAGGATCTATACCCAACTCACCCATGTGCCAGCTTAAATGGCGCGCAACATGAGCCGGATCGCTGTTCATAATATACTGATGATTCAGCCATAACAGTTTTTCGTTGTTGAATGTAGACGCCGACACATTGACATTTTCCAGCGCAAAATGCTCGATCATTTCATCAAGTGTAAATATCTCCTGGTCGCCATGCGACCACCCCAGACGCACCAGATAATTTAACAACGCATCGGGCAAATAGCCGTCGTCACGAAATTGCATCACGCTGACTGCACCATGACGCTTTGACAGCCTCGCTCCATCAGCTCCCAATATCATCGGCAAATGCGCGTACTTCGGGAGCTTAGCACCCAAGGCCTTAAGAATATTCATTTGTCTGGGCGTATTGTTGATATGGTCGTCTCCGCGAATCACATGCGTGACCTGCATATCCATGTCATCGACCACTACCGTTAAATTGTAAGTCGGCGTGCCGTCGCCCCGGGCTATAATCAAATCGTCCAGTTCTTTATTAGCAACAACAATATCGCCTTTAATCAAGTCGGGAATCGTTACCACGCCATCAACCGGATTCTTGAAACGGATCACCGCCTCCCGCTCACCTTTGGACTCCATCAACTCCCGACATTTGCCGTTATAGCGCGGCTTTTCCTTGCTGGCCATTTGCTCGGCGCGCAACTGCTCCAGCTCATCTTTACTGCAATAGCAATAATAGGCATCACCCTGATCCAGCAACTGCTGGATAATCTCCTTATATCGGTCGAAATGGTGCGTCTGATAGAACGGCCCCTCATCGTATTCCAGCCCCAGCCAGGTCATGCCCTCCAGAATTGCATCGACCGATTCCTGAGTGGAGCGTTCCAGATCGGTATCTTCTATCCTTAAAATAAACTTCCCGCCGTGCTTCCTCGCATAAAGCCAGGAAAACAACGCAGTACGCGCGCCGCCCACATGCAGATAACCTGTTGGACTTGGGGCAAATCGTGTTTTTATACTCATGATATTATTTTGTTAGTAAGTCTATGTAATTGCAAAAAAGCTTAGAAGAATATCACCACGAAGACACGAAGAAATAGATCTTTGTATCTTCGTGGCAAAAAAAATAACTGTTTGAGCCTGAAAACCGTGTGCCAAGCTAAATAGCCAGACTCAGGATCGGCCCAAAATAAATCTTATTACTGCCCTTTAAGTAGCCCATTCCACTTCCGCAAGCTGACACTGACAATAGCCTTATCGGTGACTAGCGCACTGCAAACATCTTGCCCTAAAGCCAAGTCCAGCACATGCCAGTCTGAAGCCGGTCCGTAGCCAGAAGGAACCCTTAAAAACGCTGTTTGACTCTCGGGGTTTATAACACAGCCATCCAACCCTAAGGCAATGCCGCGCCCCGTCGCTTTTACGAAAGCTTCTTTGCGAGTCCAGTAACGGTAAAACTCGGGTATTTTTTGAGATTCCGGCAACCCGCCCCAATAAGCAATTTCTTCGACCCCAAAACATTTATCGACCAGCGCAGCCATACCGGATCTTGATTTACAGCACTCTATATCCACGCCCAACCGGCAATTCCAGCTCACAGCAATCACCATAGCGCCTGCAGAATGCGACAAATTGAACACTAATTCAGGATAATCGGCGAGATAGGGCTTGCCATGTACAGCCATTTTTATCCTTATTTTTTCCGGCTGCTCATCAAGTATTTCGGCTAATATATTTCTTAAGCTACCACGAACCACGACATAACGATTGCGCAGCAAATTATTTTTCATTTTTTCGGCATGGACTCGCTCATCTGCATCAAGAGCGCGCCAGTAATTTTTATAGTACCTGTCATCGTCAATATTGCCATGCCATACCTGAATGGTGTCGGTATTCAAATAATAACCCTCAATGTCCTACGGCTGCTTGCCCCTCGCCTCGACGGTCACTGGCTGCCGCCAATTGATGCGTGGATTTATTCCACTGCACGGCTTGCATATCGCCGTAACTGTAACGCGCCAGTTTCAAATGATGACCCAATGCAGCAAGACTGGCTTGCTCGTCCGCCGTTATTGCACCTTGTTCATACTCAATGACATCGGGCATAAATTGATGATGGAATCGTGGCACTTGCACCCATGAATCCGGCTCGTGGCCTTCGGCAAAATCCAGCGCCGCCAACAACACCATAGAAATGATGCGACTACCGCCAGGCGTCCCCAACACCGCAACGTTATTGCCATCGTCAAGAAAAGTGGGCGACATACTGGACAGCATACGCTTGCCCGGCGCTATTGCGTTAGCTGCGCCACCAACCAGCCCATAGCCGTTCACCGCCCCCGGAAGACCAGCAAAATCATCCATTTCATCGTTCAGCAGCACGCCGGTGCCTTCTGCGACCAAACCCGCGCCAAAAGGAAAGTTAATGCTTAAGGTTGCGGCAACCCGGTTGCCTTGCTGGTCAATAATCGAAAAATGCGTGGTATTGATGCCTTCAGGCTGCGGCTCAATTTCACCTGACAGCATCATGCTGGGCAAGGCTTTATCCGGCCGCAGACTGCTGCGCAACCCGGCCGCATAATCTTCATTCAACAAGCGTTTGACCGGCATACTAATAAAGTCTGAATCACCCAGATACATCGCACGGTCGTGATAAGCTCGACGCATGGCCTCGACAATAAGATGCTTACGGGTCGACTCATCAAACTGCTTCAAATCATAGCCGGACAAAATATTTAATGCCTCAATCAACACGATGCCGCCAGATGATGACGGCGAAGCACTGGTGATTTTTATGCCTCGATAGCTGCCTTTTATCGGTTCACGCTCGACAATCTGATAGGCGGCAAGATCTTGCTTTGTCCAGATGCCGCCAGCCTTATTTACGCTAGTAAGCAATTTTTCGGCTATCTCGCCACCATAAAAGCCCTCCCTACCTGAGTCAGCCAGTTGCTTTAAGGTGTAGGCCAAATCCGTTTGCCTGAGAATTGAATAGGCTTTGGGAATATCGCCATCGGCTAAAAAAATCCGTGCCGTATCAGAATGTTTTTTTATGACCTCAGCCCTGAATCTGAGCAACTTCCGGTGTCGTTCACCGATTGCAAAACCGCTCTGAGCAGCTCGGATTGCAGGCTGCAGACTTTCCGCCAGCGGCAATTTCCCGTATTTTTCAGACAAATGCACTAAAGCCGCAGGCATGCCGGGGATGGCTGCCGCCAGCGCGCCATCAAGTGACAAACGGGGAATCACCTTGGCATCCTTATCCAGATACATCGATTGATGAGCCGCTAACGGCGCTTTCTCGCGCCCGTCGATCATCGTCTCAAAGCCGTCCTGAGCCCTGTGCAACAACCAGTAACCTCCGCCACCCAACCCGGATCCCGAAGGCTCGACCACCGCCAATGTTGCACTGATGGCCACAGCCGCATCGAAAACATTACCGCCTTTACCGATAATTTCAAACCCGGCAGCCGTCGCCACTGGATGCGCACTGGCAATTGCAACCCTAGCCCCCTCCGCATAAACCTGTGCGATCCCGATAACGCTCATTAAAAGGAATGCAGCATATTTCTTTAACATTATTTTCCCTGATCAAATTTAAGCCAGCATTAAACCACATTTACAAGAACGCGCCAGCTGGTTACTCAGCTAAGCTTTTTTGGATTTTATTATACCTTGTCATCAATCACTACGTGTTTACACCAATATTCATTATCATTTTTCTATTTAGAATGGATCGAGGTTGTTTGCTACATACGCGAGCCCAGGACAAATACTTAAACATAACGAGGTGAAAAATGACTACAACAATAAAAAATTCTAAAGCAAAAGATTCAAATCACGCTTAAGACAGCTCCCCAATATGCCTTCCCGATCATGACGCAAAAATTGCTGAACTCGCCTATTACAAGGCCGAAAAAAGAAAATTTGCACTGGGCTACGAGCTTGATGACTGGCTTGAGGCAGAGCAAGAATATTTGCTGTAATGCTGTTTACTAATGTCGGCGCTAAGATCACCTGTCAGGCTGACAATAATTAACTTCCTGGAAAAACTTATGAAAACCAAACAAATGGACACCACAAAAAAGGCACCTGAATTATCACCCGAAACATCGCTAGGCAGCTTGATGTCTATTGATGAATTTGATAGTTTTTTTGATGACTTCCTGTCACGCAGATGGCCTCGCTTGCTGGACTGGAACATGCCCACGCTATCGGAAGCAAGCTTTCCAAAAGTGGACATACTCGATCACGACAATAACATTGAAGTTCAAGCCGCATTGCCGGGCATTAAAAAAGAAGGACTGGAAGTATCCATAAACAACCAGACCATGACCATCCGAACCACTACCAAGGAAGAAAAAAAGGAGGAGGAAAAAGGCAAATATTTTCGTCGCGAAATAACACACGGCGAGTTTCAGCGCACCTTATCCTTACCCGAAAATGTCGATGGTGACAAGGCTCAAGCTTCATTCAAAGATGGCCTATTGAAAGTAACCATCCCCAAAACCGAAAAAAGCAAACGCAAAAGCATTGAAATTCAATAGCCACAACCTGCCATCAGGGCATTAATCTTGGATGATTAACGCCCTGATGGCCATACCACCCATTGGTTCCAAAATATCAGCTCCGAAAGGTTGCACCAGCCACCATAACAAACATCCTGCACTGCCTTAAAAACCTTGATAAACCTCCTCCTGACCGATTCTCCTTTGAAATCAAAAAACACAGGGCAGCTTGTGATATATTTCACCGGCAATTCGTACAACTTGAGATTTTAATTCTTCACATCAGGAGCTAACATGTTCAAACCCGTCACCCCTTTGCTGGCAGCCGATATTTTAATCGAACTGATAGATCAACCTGGCCGTCCCTTTGTGTTGATCGAACGCGCCTATCCGCCATACGGCTGGGCAGTGCCTGGAGGATTCGTCGATATAGGCGAAACCGTTGAACAAGCTGCTGTACGAGAAGCCAAGGAAGAAACCTGTCTCGACATTACCCTTAAGGCTTTGTTGGGTATTTATTCAAACCCCGAACGCGATACGCGTAACCATACCGTCACCGCCGTTTATATAGCCGAAGCTGTAGGAATGCCAATGGCCGCCGATGATGCAAAAAATTTCGGTATTTTTAGTTTTGATAATCTGCCCGCCGTACTGGCATTCGACCATGCCCAGGTTGTTGCAGATTATAAAAACTACCGCTTAACGGGAAAAGTCACGCCGTTACGGGTGTGAAACCCTTGCCCATAAAAAGCACGAAAGGCACCAAAGAAAACCGGGTACAGGATAGATTTCTGTGTTAGCTGCAATGCCATTCAATCCATAGCTAACGATCTACAGGTTTCTATTTGAGTATTTTCGTGCCTTTCGTGGACAATTCGCTTAATCATCCGTCAAAGGCGGACAGCTGCAAAACACATGTCTATCGCCGTATACATTATCAATACGCCCGACCGGCGGCCAGTACTTGTCATCATGCTGATTGCTATTAGGAAAAAAAGCCTGTTGCTTAGAGTAAGGCAATATCCATTTTTCCAGCAACAAGCTGTGGGTGTGTGGCGCATTATGCAGCAGGTTGTTTTCGGCATCAGCCGCGCCGGTTTCAATTGCCTTGATTTCTTCGCGGATCGCGATTAATGCGGCGCAGAACCGGTCAATTTCAGCTTTATCTTCGCTTTCCGTAGGCTCTATCATCAAGGTATCGTGCACCGGAAATGACACGGTCGGCGCATGAAAGCCGTAGTCTATCAGCCGTTTGGCTATGTCCTCGACGCTAATGTTGCAGGTCTTTTTAAATTGCTGACAATCGATAATGCATTCATGCGCTACCCAGCCGTTTTTACCGGTATATAAAATCGGGTAATAAGGCGCTAGCCGTTTGGCGATGTAATTGGCGTTCAGAATCGCGGTCAACGTCGCACGTTTTAGACCGGCGGCGCCCATCATCGCGATATACGCCCAAGAAATGGTATAGATGCTGGCCGAACCCCAGGGTGCTGCCGATACCGTGCCTATGGTTCCATGCTCGCCTTTTGCCGGATTGACGCCGTCAACGGCCGGATGATCAGGCAGAAATGCTGCTAAATGCGCACCCACGCCTATCGGGCCAACGCCGGGACCACCACCGCCATGCGGAATGCAAAAGGTTTTATGCAGATTAAGATGCGCAACATCGGCGCCGATCTTGCCGGGACGGCTTAAGCCGACCAACGCATTAAAGTTCGCGCCATCCAGATAAACCTGGCCGCCGTAGTGATGAACAAGATCGCAGATTTCCCGGAATGCCTGTTCAAATACGCCGTGCGTGGATGGATAAGTAATCATTAACGCGGCCAGCGTGTCTTGGTATTCGCCTGTTTTGGCGCGTAGATCCTCCAGACTGACATTACCGTTTTGATCGCAGGCCACGACCACAACCTTAAGTCCCGCCATCGCAGCACTGGCCGGATTAGTGCCGTGCGCGGAAGCCGGTATCAGACAGATATTGCGTTGCGTCTGCCCCCTGACTTCATGATATTTACGGATCACTAACAAGCCGGTGTATTCGCCCTGAGAACCGGCATTGGGCTGCAGCGAAAAAGCATCGAAACCGGTCAGATCGCATAACATTTCTTCCAACTCGGCAAACATTTGCTGATAACCGTGGGTTTGATAAAGCGGTGCGAACGGGTGCATCGCATTAAATTCATGATAGGAGATGGTCTGCATTTCTGTCGCCGCATTCAGCTTCATCGTGCAGGAACCCAGTGGTATCATCGAGCGGTCCAGCGCTATGTCGCGCCTGGCTAGCCTGCGCATATAACGCATCATTTCGGTCTCCGAATGATATCGCTCGAAGACCGGATGCTGCAGAATCTGGTCCTTGCGCAACAGCACTTCCGGAATACATTCGCCGACAGCCGCATCCAAGCCATTGATATCGGGAAGATCGACTACCGGAGAGGAAAAAACTTGCCAAACATCTCTTAAATTTTCCCGCGTCGTGGTTTCATCTAGCGAAATACCTATCATATCTGCATTAATGAAACGCAGGTTGACATTGAGTTCTGCAGCCTCAGCTAAGATATGCTTTGCTCGGTTTGGCGTGCTGATAAGCAAGGTATCAAAATAACATTCGCTAAGCACTTGATAACCCAACTGGGTAATGCCTGCCGCCAGAATTTGCGTGTAACGATGTATCCGGCCCGCAATCAGACGCAAACCTTCGGCGCCATGATAAACCGCATAAAATCCGGCGATCACGGCGAGCAGCACCTGGGCTGTACAAATATTGCTGGTGGCCTTGTCCCGGCGTATATGCTGCTCGCGGGTCTGCAACGCCATGCGCAAGGCCATCTGTCCGTGGCTGTCTTTTGACACGCCGATAATGCGGCCTGGAACCGATCGCCTGTAGTCGTCCTTGGTCGCAAAATAGGCGGCATGAGGGCCGCCATAACCCATAGGCACGCCAAAACGCTGGGAGCTGCCGACCACGATATCGACACCGAATTTGGCAGGGGCTTTAAGTAACACCAACGCCATCAAATCAGCAGCTACCGTGACCAATGCCGCTTTGGCCTGGGCTATCGCAGTAATTACGGACAGATCTTTTACTTCACCGTTGCAGCCGGGGTATTGCACCAACAGCGCAAAAAAATCATGCTGATCCAAGTCCTGATAGGGGTCGGCGACGATCACCTGATAGCCCAGGGAACCCGCGCGAGTCTTGATCACGGCAATGGTCTGCGGATGGCAATTCTGATCAACAAAAATGCTATTGGCCGCACTTTTAGATAATCGTCGCGACATGGTGATCGCTTCTGCCGCCGCCGTGGCCTCATCAAGCAGCGAGGCGTTGGCAAGCTCCATCCCGGTCAAGTCAATAATAACTTGCTGAAAATTAAGCAGCGCTTCCAACCGACCCTGACTGACTTCGGCCTGATAAGGCGTGTAAGCCGTATACCAGCCGGGGTTTTCCAGCACATTGCGCTTGATGACCGCCGGCATGATGGTGTCGTAATAACCCATGCCTATCATCGAGGTGAACACCTTGTTGCGTTCGCGCATTTTACGCAGGTGCCTGATCACCGCGCGCTCACTGATCGTTTCGGTCAGCTTTAACGGCTCATGATTCAGGATATTGGCCGGAATGGCCAGATCGATGATGTCTTCCAGGTTATCGATGCCCAGTTCCTCCAGCATATCTTTAGTTTGCTGAGGATTTGGGCCAATGTGACGGTTAATAAAATTGCCGCGCATTTCCAGTTGAGTCAGGCTAGGACGAGATAAAGTCATAATTTCAACTACTCAGAAGCTTTAAAATAAAAGCATTGCCGTCGAAAGACGCAATAAATATACGACTAAAGGCGAAAACCAGCCATTATGCTGGAACCTGGGATTTATTTCCTTGCGCCTTTTGCCTTTCACCTACCCATCTATGGTAGCGATGGGGAATAAAAGGCAGCGGGGCTATGGTAACGGCAATGTTGTGCTCCCGCACCTTGGCGTAGAGCGTATTAGCCAACTCAACGGTGTACGGATCAAGCAGCGCCATCGCAATCGGCCTTTCCAAACTGGGCGAATAACCACCACTGGTAACATAGCCTACGGAGACACCCTCATTATTACAAATGACACTGCCTTCCCGTACTGGAATTTTGCTATTGACCAACAAACCAACGCGAATTTTTTCTGCTCCGTGTTGTAACTGAGCTAGAATTTTTTCTGCACCTGGAAACTCTCCCGGAGCAGACCCTATTGCCTTGACAGGATTTTTCTTAAATAGCCAATGCAGACCTGCTTCTACCGGCGTAATTACTTCAGTGATTTCATGGCCGTACAGGCATAAACCCGCTTCCAGCCTCAAGGAGTCTCTAGCGGCCAAACCGACAGGCTCAACCCCGTCTTCGGCCAGCAACAGACGAGCAAGTTGTTCCGCATCAGCATGCTCTACCGAGATTTCAAAGCCGTCTTCGCCGGTATAGCCGCAACGACTGATATTGCATTTTATGCCATCGATAGTTGTGCCGCAGGCCTGCATAAAGTAAAGCTTGGCGGCTTGAGACGAATACTTTTCCATGATTAAGGCCGCAGCAGGCCCTTGCAACGCAAACAAGGCCTGGCCGGTCAGCTCATTAAAAAAACACTCGTCGGATAATTGGCTGGACAGATAGTTAAAATCTTTGTCTTTACAGGCAGCATTGACAATAATCATCAAACCCGATTCGATACGGGTAATGATGATGTCATCGATAATCCCGCCCTCGTTGTTAGTCAAGACCGTATATTTCTGCTCACCGACGTTAAGTCCGGCAATGTCGCTGGGTATTAACTGTCCCAGTTCTGAAACAGCATCCAAACCCAGAATCATGCACTGCCCCATGTGGGAAATATCGAAAAATCCGGCATGACTGCGGCAGTGCTGATGTTCGTGCAAAGTACCCTTAGCGTAGTTGACCGGCATAAGATATCCTGCATAGGGCACCATTTTAGCCCCCAGTTCAAGATGAAGATTGTAAAGCGGCGTCTGTTTTAACATGGCGATATTCGTCTTAACGAGTGATCAATACATTAGTGTAGCCATTTGTACGATTGTTTACCATGAAATGTAACGACTCATTACTATCCAACAATTCAGCGTATCTGATTAAAACTAACGGGGCTTCCTAAAATAAGAGGGATTCAATGCCGAAGTGCAAGCCTGGTATTCATACAGCGTCGATACTCAGAAAAATACTGTATGCGGTTGGCTTTGCAGTAATGGTACTGAATTGAGCATGCAGCTTTACTGTTTAGGGAATTATTTTCTGCAAGTCTATTAGGACACATTATTCAACAACACCCCAGCACTGAAATCACTTAACAGCACCACTGACCTGAGTCGGAACAAGTCCTCTAAGCCATGCCCCAAATAAGGGTTCCTCGGCTAGTCCTGCCTGATTGATAAACATAAACGGCACAGAAACCAGCTCCATGCCTTTGTTGATCTGAACTGCAAAATGCAAATGCGGGCCGGTAGAAAACCCGGTGTTACCTGAATGTCCGATTTTTTGTCCGGCAACCACCGCCAACCCCGGATAAACCTGAGCCGTTTCCAATTCCAGATGAGCATAAATCGTCATCGCGCCATCATCGTGCAAAATCCGGATACTGTTAGCTTCGGTGCTATACGCCTTATTGCTGCCACCCTGGTAAAAATCATCATCGACCTCCAAAACCAGTCCCGATCTGGCCGCATAAACCGGCGTGCCTGTCGGCATTGCAATATCTACGGCATATTGATTCTGTTCATCAGTATGGCTGAATATGCCGCCAAAAGCCTGGGAAATTTGAAACGAGGCGTTCGGAGCTATCGGCGGCCAGTAGCTTGCCGAAGAACGATAATTAATCAACGGACTGCCGATGATGTAGCGGTATTTAACGGCAAGCTTCCACGCCTCATGTTCAATGATGCCGCCGACTGAAAACAGTGTGTCTGATTTTCCAGGTTCAATAACAAAACGCCTGGGCAGGTCTGGCGTGGCTTTTACATTATCCTTTTCAGAAAAATCGACGTCAACTTCGACAGGGCCGGCGTAATCATTGCGTATATAAAATTGCGGATGTCGCTCATCACCGGATTGCAATAGCCAGACTAATTTCTTAGGCGCCACTTTAAGCTGCCTGATCTCAGGTTGTAGTTTCGCTTCCTTAAGTTCAGTTTCGGTCGGTTTGTCGGTAAAATGCCAAATGCCTTGCTTATCTTGAAATTTATAGAGTTTTTGCCCAACAGCATTAAATGAACAAAGCGCCAAGAGTATATAAATGAATAGAGATAGTTTCATGGCTGCACAGTAAAAAAGCGCCGAACAATTACTCTTCAGGTCGGCTGGGAAAATAAGGATCGATAAGCAAAACAGGAATAAACAGCACGATCATGATCGCAATCGCAATAAAAGCAGGGTTGATAATACCTGACAGCCAATAGGCTAGCGCACTTCCCCAAACCATGCGCATGGGGCCTGGCATCTTGATAATTTTCAAAATATATTCCTTGTCGGAGTGGAAAGCGGGAGCGATGCCCTCGTCGCGAGGGCTAGGGTATTTTGAAATTATCGCAGTAAATCTCACTGAGCTCTCTATAACAGGAGGGCCCGCAATCTGATCTACGAAGATAAAAGCATTACTTAAACCGCAAGCAAATCGTACTGTCTAGTTCAACTCCATTGAGATTTATGGACATTAAAACTGCGCCCTTTTATCTTGCCGTGTTTCAAACAGGCGTAGGCCTTGTCAATACTGTCCCGTTTGATAGCCACATACGCATGCTCGTCAAAAATATCAATCCTTCCGACTTCAGTACCCGCAATGCCGGACTCACCCGTTAAAGCACCCAGTATGTCGCCAGGACGCACTTTATTCTTGCGTCCGCCGTCTATCCACAAGGTCACCATCGGCGGTTCAAAGCGCGACTCATAACTCATCTGAAAAGGTGATACTTCGTCCCACTTGACGGGAGCAGACTGATATTCCTCAATGGCTTTAACCCGGTTTATTTCCTGTTCCGTGCATAAGCTGAGCGCCAAGCCTTTTTTTCCGGCGCGACCGGTACGCCCAATTCGATGTACATAGATTTCAGGGTCCCAGGGCAGTTCATAATTAATGACCGCCTGCATATCCTTAATATCCAAACCTCGCGCTGCCACGTCGGTTGCCACCAGTACCGAACAGCTCTTGTTGGAAAACCGCACTAGTACCTGATCCCGCTGTTTTTGCTCCAGATCGCCATGCAGGGCCTGAACCGAAAAGCCGCTGTTTTCCAGCGCACTCGCCACATCCTGACATTCTCTTTTGGTATTGCAAAATACCACCGTTGATTCAGGGCGATGATAAGCTAACAGATAAGCCAGCGCGTTGGTTCTTTTGGATTTTTCAACCTGGTAAAACAGCTGCGCTATGTCGCTGTCATGCTGACTGCTCTCGATACTGACGGAAACCGGTTTAAACTGAAATTTCTGGCTTATTTCACGAATAGGATCAGTATACGTTGCCGAAAACAACAAGGTTTGCCTATGCGTCGGTGCATAGGAAACGACATCTGATATGGCCTCTTCGAAGCCCATATCCAGCATCCGGTCCGCCTCATCCAGCACCAACACTTTTAGATTACTCAAGCGTAAGCTGCGTTTACGCAGATGTTCCTGTAAACGGCCCGGCGTACCGACAACGACATGAACGCCATGTTCTAACGAACCCAACTGCGGACCGAAAGGGACGCCGCCGCATAAGGTCAATACCTTAATATTTTGTGTGAATCGGGCTAAGCGCCTGATTTCCTTGCAAACCTGATCAGCAAGTTCCCGGGTCGGGCAAACC
>CANNNN010000003.1 GCA_947506075.1 Methylococcaceae bacterium | reverse complement strand
TGCTTTGTAATTATAAAGCGCGGGATCAAGAACATGCAGAAAAAAGAATATCTTTTACAGCCAGGAAATCCTTACCCTTCCGGTGCCAAGGCCAAGAATAAGGGCGTTAATTTTTCCATTTTCAGTCGACATGCGACGCAGGTGGAATTGTTGCTCTTTAGAACATCAGATTGCATTGACCCCTTTCAAATCATCGTGCTGCAGAAAGAAGTTAACCGCACTTTTTTTTCCTGGCACGTTTATGTGACCGGGTTACCGGTCGGCACCTGGTATGCGTGGCGGATGGACGGACCTAATCAAATTCGTGAAACGGGCTTGCATTTTGATAAGGCTAAACAGCTGGTCGACCCCTGGGCTTATGCGGTCAGTGATAAAAAATGGAGTCGAAAAGCCGCCTGCAAGCCGGGCGACAACAGCCTTACTGCGATGCGCTGCGTTGTCGTAAATGATCGTTATGATTGGGAAGGCGATGAGCCGTTGCGCATTCGCAGTGAAAAAGCCATTGTTTACGAGTTGCATGTAGGCGGTTTTACAAAGCACCCCTCATCAAAAGTGAAGCATCCGGGTACTTTTTCCGGCTTGATTGAGAAAATTCCGTATTTGCAACAACTCGGTATTACGCACGTTGAACTGTTGCCGGTCATGGCTTTTGACGAACAGGATGTGCCCCAGTACACCGCCGATCTGGGACTTAAAAATTACTGGGGTTACAGTACGCACAGTTTTTTCAGTCCGCATCCAGGTTACTGCGTCACTCCGGAGCAGGGCACGCATGTCCAGGAATTTCGCGATCTGGTTAAAGCAATGCACCAGGCAAACATCGGCGTGATTATGGATGTGGTATTTAACCATACGGCTGAGGCTGGCTCAGATGGGCCAATCATTAATTTCAGGGGCATAGGTGATGATATTTTTTATCATCATGATAAGCATGACAAAAGTATACTTCATGACTACACCGGCTGCGGCAACACGGTAAACGCGAACCATCCGTTAGTGTCCAACTTCATTATCAGCTGTCTGGAGTATTGGGTCAGGGAAATGCATGTCGATGGTTTTCGCTTCGATCTGGCCAGCGCCTTAGCCCGAGGGGAGAACGGCGAAGTACTGCAAGATCCGCCGGTGCTGTGGGGTATCGAGCTTTCGGAGCAATTATCCAAAACCAAGCTGATTGCCGAGGCCTGGGATGCGACTGGACTTTATCAGGTTGGCAGTTTTCCCGGTTATCGCTGGGCTGAATGGAACGGCAGATACCGGGATGTGATTCGGCGTTTTGTGCGCGGCGATAAGGGTTTGGTCAACGAGCTGGCAACCCGCCTCTGCGGCAGCAGCGACCTTTATGGATATACCGGTCGACTGCCTATTAACAGCATTAATTTTGTCACCTGTCATGACGGATTTACCCTTTATGACTTGTTCAGTTACAACGAAAAACATAATGAGGCTAATGGTGAAGATAGTCGGGATGGCTGTAATAATAATTTAAGCTTTAATTATGGCGTTGAGGGAGAAACTGACTATCCAAACTTGCTGGCGTTTCGCAGAAGACAGGTAAGAAATGTCTACGCGTTGCTGCTGCTTAGTCAGGGCGTTCCGATGTTGCTTGCCGGCGATGAATTATTAAACAGCCAACAAGGCAATAATAACTGTTACTGCCAGGATAACGAATTGTCCTGGATAGACTGGAATGGCGTGGATAAAAATGCCGATATGCTGCGCTTTGTGCAGCTAATGATAGCCTTGCGTAAAAGACACCCGGCGATCATGCGGAGACGATTTTTGACCGGAAAACCCGTCGAGGGCAGGAGCATTGCCGAAATTCAATGGCATGGTCTTGAACTGAATAAGGCCTTGTGGGATGACCGCGACGCGAAGGTACTGGCTTTTACGCTGGCAGGCACTGACGTTGACGAACCCGACCTGCATGTGGTCATGAATATGTCGGATCATCAAGTTATTGTCGAACTGCCGGTTATCGCCGATCGTCCCTGGTGTCTGGCTTTGGATACCTCGTTGCAGGCACCGCAGGATATTGTTCCGCCGGAACAGCAAAAACCGGTACGCGAAAAACTTTATCCGGTCAGTACGCGGTCTGTGGTGGTTTTTGAGAACGGGCCTGTTTGAAGATAAAGATGGCAAGGTTTTAATGAACCAATTATCTTTGATTCCACTATTGCTTTGTAGACTTTATTTATGTTCCAAATAATCTTTTTTATCACATGTATTTTATTTATTTTATTTCTAATTGCGCTGGCATCAGTGGGTCTGTGTATTGTCATAGCGTATCTTCTGATTTATTTTATCCCGACCATTGATTGGACCCATGCCCTGGTTCCTGCTGCTATTTTGACATCGGTGCTTATTATTGTTGTTGGTACCGGGTTCAAGTCCTGGGCTAATACACAGATGCTTTTATCGGGTTATGGCGATGACGACGAACCAGAGCTGCCGCCCGTAATCAGAATTAAACCCCAGCGCAGCAGAAACAGACATTAGACGTCTTGCGGTGTCGGCTAGCCTATGGCTTTCTATACTAGACCCTGCGAGGTTTACTACGTATACTTGGTTAGCCTTTTATCACCGTCGTATTTGTCAAGATCACGGAAGAAAACAGGACTACATTTAGACGTGTATAGAAGAATCTTAGATAAGGTAATCGCAACGATTAAGGCTGGTGATGACGTTTTTGCATTCAGGGTACAATTCCAACATTAATCTATCGGCGGAACAAATGCTGGAAATCAGTCAGGAAATCAGTCGGAATTTCACACCCTGTTTTTCAAACCAGATGCCTCCGCTGGTCCGAAAAATCAGGCTTACGCCTAGAGAGTTGTTGGACATTGGTGAGGAAATTCGGCGCAATTTTGCACCGCAAGCGTCTCAAAATACGCCGGAATTAATGCTGTTGCCAGTTGACCCAGGACACCTCCATGTTTATTGGAACCTTAGAGAAAACAGCGTGATGTCTGCGCCTGAGCACGATTACAGAGAGCAACTCACCTTACGAATTTATTCGCAAACTGACGAACCGAGTGCTGCCCGTAAAGCCGCATCCTGGTTCGACGTTGCCGTTGATAGTCCCAAGGCTTCGCAACAAGTATCCCTGCCCAGTCCTGTAGATGAAACGGTCTATTCGGCCGCGATTGGCAAATATTGTGTGGATGACAGCTTTATCGAATTTGCGCATTCGAATATTATTCATGCCCCTCATGGACGGACCGTGTGGCATCAAGGTCAAGAACACTCCGCTATCAACGGCCTGAGCAAAAACGCATCAGGTCTGGGGACTAGGCTTAATGGCAAATAACTTGCCACAGCAAGGCTTGCTGAGCATTATTCTTCACGCGCACCTTCCCTATGTGCGGCATCCTGAGCATGACAGTTTTTTTGAAGAGAACTGGCTGTTCGAAGCGATGACAGAATGTTATTTGCCGCTGATCCGCGTACTCGACCGCTTACAGGAGGATAACGTCGATTACCGCTTGACGCTGTCCTTGTCGCCGACACTGATATCGATGTTGAGCGATGACTTATTACAAGCCCGTTATCTGAAATATCTGCAAAGTCGTCTGGAGTTGGCCGAAAAGGAAATCATCAGAACCCAAAAGCAGCCGGAGTATCAAAAATTAGCAAGGCTTTACCGCCGCTTTTTCCGGACGAGCATAGCCACTTATCGAGAACGCTACCGGGGCAATTTGCTAGCGGCTTTCAAAAAACACCAGGCGAGCGGTAAGCTTGAGTTGATAACGACGGCTGCGACCCACGGTTTCTTGCCGCTGCTGAATGTCAGCGAAACCGCAGTCCGCAACCAGATCAATACCGGGGTTGCAACATTCAAGGCGGCAATAGGCAGCGCACCGACCGGTTTCTGGTTGCCTGAATGCGGTTATTATCCCGGACTTGAGACGGCACTGGCCGATGCCGGCATTAAGTATTTTTTTGTTGAGAGTCACGGAATATTGGATGCCAGTGCTAAGCCCCGGTATGGCGTTTATGCGCCTATAGCATGCAGCAACGGGGTTGCGGCGTTTGCGCGTGACCCCGAGTCATCGCGGCAGGTCTGGAGTGCTGAGGAAGGTTATCCGGGGGATTTTGACTACCGCGAATACTATAGCGACATCGGATTTGAGCGGGACTTGGATTATATCGCGCCTTATATTCTCGATGGCTTAACCCGGATTAATACCGGCATTAAATACCATCGCGTGACCGGCGGTGACCAGCCCAAGGACATTTATAATCCAAGACGGGCACGGGCTAAGGCGCTTATGCATGCCAGGGATTTTATCAGCAAACGCCAAGGTCAAATAGAACGGCTCAGTGCCACGATGGACGCACCACCGATCATTGTTGCGCCTTATGATGCTGAATTGTTCGGCCACTGGTGGTTTGAAGGCACGCACTGGCTGGAGTGTGTGTTGAGACTGGCGAGTGAAAATACCCAGGGCGTTCAGCTGACCCATTGCGGCGAGTATTTAAGGCAGCAGGGCGCGCCGCAGGTGGCCACGCTGGCCGCATCGACCTGGGGGGATCAGGGCTATTCCAGTTACTGGATTAATGAAAAAAATGATTGGATTTACCCTTTACTGCACAAGGCTGAGCAAGAGATGGAAAAGCTGGCGCAGGATGTTCAAAGATTAACGCTGACTCCTTTACAGACGCGGGCTTTGAATCAGGCTGCCCGATCGATTTTACTCGCCCAGGCCTCGGATTGGCCGTTTATCCTGAAATCGGGCACAACCATCGACTATGCGAACAAGCGCATTACCGATCACCTGGCCAGATTTAATTATTTGCATGACAGTTTTCGCAAGAACCGGATCAACGAGCGTTACTTGACGGCGCTGGAGATCATGGATAATATTTTTCCGGACATTGATTTTAGTGATTACAATCCTTCACGTTAAAAAACAGCAGTTTTTTCACGACAAGCGGAGCCGGTTGGGGTTGCAAGCCTCGGCAAGCATTATTTACTTCTATCCTGTTTCAGGACAGCAATTACGGGACTAAGTAATGGACAAGATCCAGCTGCTGTATGTTGAAAATGTGATGACCCGGAAAAAAGCAGGCGTTCAGCAGACCCTGCGTTTTTTTATGCGGGTCGAAAACGTCAGTTATGACAAGCGGATCGATGTGGTCTGGTCGGGTGAAGACGGCGTTTGGCAAACCTTGCCTGCAAGCTTTCACAGTAAGCTCGAAGATAATCAGGAATATTGGCAGGCTCAGGCAACCTTAAAGCCTTCCACTAAGCAATCGCTGCCCGGCAATATCCAGTTCGGCTTGCGCTATCAGGCTTCGGATGGCGAATACTGGGATAACGAACACGGCGCGAATTATTTCAGTCAAGCCGATTCCGGGATTAGGGTGCTTGCGCCTGTTCCTGTATTAAATATCGGCTTTGCGGATCAGCTGGATCAGCATCAAAAATTCCTTCCGATCACGGTAGCCATCGATCATCTGCATGACGACGACAAGGTGACGGTTTGCTGGACGACCGATAACTGGCAGCATACGCGTAAAACGCCGTGTCATTTTAAAAGGAACTATTGGGATAAGGTCGCGTTCAGTAATGCCAGAAATCCTAATCATTACGGAACGGCGATATGGAAAGGCTGGCTTAGGCTTGGTCAGGCTTTTCGAGTGCAATATACTCTCTGTGTTGAACGCAACGGCCAGATTTTTTGGGATAATAACAACGGTAAAAATTACTCGCTTAGCCGTGAGCCGCTTAAGGTCATGATCCTTAATCTGCATTGTTACCAGGAAGATGAGCAGAATTACAAGTTCTCCCAAATAGCCAAGGCGATTAATGAGCTGGATGCTGATGTCGTTTGTCTACAGGAAGTGGCTGAGCTTTGGAATGACGGGGCCGGGGACTGGGCGTCTAATTCCGCCAAAATAATTAATGATCGGCTGATTCGGCCTTATCATATCCATACCGATTGGGCGCATCTGGGTTTTGACAAGTATCGCGAAGGCGTTGCTATTTTAAGCAAATATCCTTTCGTCAAACAGGGAGGCAGATATGTGTCGGACAGCCATGATGCGTTCAGCATCAACTCCAGAAAAGTGGTCATGGCCCAGATCAAGGTGCCGGGCATGGGACTGGTTAATGTATTTTCTGCGCATTTAAGTTGGTGGGAAGACGGGTTCGCCGGGCAGTTTACACGATTGTGTGAATGGGCAAAGACCGAAGAGTCGGCCCAGGTCAACGCCACCCTATTGTGCGGAGATTTTAACATCGCCGCCGGGTCAATAGGTTATCATCTGGTGGTCGAAGCCCTGCAATATGACGACCAGTATTTGGCGGCCAATTCGCAGGGCGTGTTTGATAAAATTTTCAGGGTTAACGATCCCCACTGGAAGGATTATTTGAGCGAGGATTATCGTATAGATTATGTTTTTTTGAATAAAACCAGTGAGCTGCAGGTCAGCTCGGCGAAAGTTATATTTACCGAGCAAGATTATGGACGGGTTTCTGATCATTGCGGTTATTTTATGACGTTTGAGCCCAAATAATTATAAGGTACACGGCTACATCTAGCCCCTAGCCTGGAGATAAATATATGCAGATTGCAGAACACTATGCTTTTCCCACTCATGGCAACCTGGGCGGTTCTTTTGCACGCGTCAATGATTATAATGATCAGTTCTATATCCGCTGGGGAAAGATAGATTTTGATGTGTCTTACGGGGTTCAGGCCAATGTAAAAGTCATTTTAAAAGTCTACCGCGATGCGGTTTGTGAAACTTACATTGTCGACACCGATGCCTATGACATTCATTGGGATAGGCACAAGCGCTGTACCCGGGATTTTTATATACACCCGTTTTCGAATAACTTCGGTCAGATCAACTGCATCAAATTCGCCTTTATCGTGCATCTGGATGAGCACTCGATTGCCTCCCAAAATCAATATATCTTCATGGATGGCCAGCAGCTCCAGGGAGACCATCCGCAGTACCGGAGGATTACCGGAGATCATGCAACGGCCAACCCTTATCGCACTTACGAGCTGAATGCCGGCGAATTACAGAGCGATGCGGACTGGTATAACCATCATTTTGAAGCCTTGCAACTGGTGCCCAAATTCACCAAAGGGCAGCAGCACCATCCATACCACCCCAAGCGCTATATACACGACCTGATAGACAAGGTGATCCGTTGCAAGCATGAAAATCCCGGACGTTTGTGCACGATAAAAGTCAGTGTCGATTGTATCGATGATCATGATTTTGTTACCCATTTGATCAGCGCCAGTGAACAGGGGGTTTTGGTTCAGTGCATCGTGGATTGGCGAAAAATGACCCTGACCAACAGCCATAACTATGCGCGCTTAAAGCGGGCCCGGCTGGAACTGATCGGTGTGTTTTGCAGTCCCAAACACCATCTGATTGAAGTGGAGCCGGATATGCACACTAAATTCATCATTTTTAATGATGAAGACAGTATCCTGGGTTCATTCAATATCACCTTCGATCGCTGGTGGGCTAATTGGGAATCGGGAATGACGTTTCATTCCAAAGGTATCTGCCGGTTGCTGGATAATATCTTCCAGAGCCAGCGCGGCGGGGTCAATCAGAAATACGGCATCGATCCGTTAAGCCATTTTAATCTGCTTTATACCTTCGGTCGGCACACGATGCTTAACGGTAAACCTTACCTCCCTCATCATGCTATCCTGGCCGAAATTCACCGCGCCCGCTATTCGATTAAAGTGTCGTTATTCATGATAGGTGACTTATTGGGGGACCATCATGATAGCGTGGTCAATGCGCTGATCCAGGCAAAAAACAAGGGCGTGTATGTGCATATTTTGCTGAACGGGCATCTGGCCAGGCAGGGGCGTATCGGTGAGGCACGGCCGATGGCAGATGAACTGGCTCGCCCGTTGCTGCCGACAGTTGACAGACTGCGCTTTGCCGGTATTCCGGTGGGCCTGGTTTATGGGCAGGACGATCATCCTGTGCCCTATTCGCCGATACATTCCAAATATTGCGTGATTGACGATTACATCGTTATAGAAGGCAGTTTTAACTGGTATAACACCTCGGTTTTTTCCCATGATCTACTGGTGGTGGCCGCCAACCATGAAGTCGCCAAGCCCTATCTGTATGAGTTTGAACAAATTCAGCAATCGTTTAGGGTGTATTATTGAGCTCGTGTGCGGTCGGGGTTACAACCTCCGACCGACTTGGAAATTGTTGTTCTAAGCGTGTTTTGCGTGGAAAAATGATTCATCCCAGATGAATCACAAAAACACAATATTCACCTGCTTGCCGAAAACGGCCTGAACTGTTGGGATCAAATGATCGTGATGGCTAAGAAAGATGACTTGTGTCTGTTCGGATAAGTCTTTAAGCGCTGCAAAGCCTGCCTTTGAGCGGACATCATCGTAATTAATAAACAGATCATCTGCAACAAAGGGTAAGGGCATGGCTTGCTCAAGATGCATTTCCAAGGCGGCCAGGCGTAACGCCAGGTAAAGTTGATCCCGGGTGCCATCACTGAGGCCGGAAATGCCGACGGGAATCCCGTCTGCGCGCAGTCCCTCCAAAGCCATGGGTTGCTTGTCAAAATCAACAATCAGCTTCCGAAAAGCGCCTGACGTGAGTGTCGAGAAAATGGCGCTGGCCCGGTTTAACAAAGGGCCTTGTTTCTCTTCCCGGTAACGATCGATAGACCAGCGCAGCAGGCGCTCGGCGGTGAATACTTTGACATAGCGCTCTGCGACATCGGACATCTGGGCCAGTGCTTCCTGCCGCTGAGCTTCGGCTTGCGAGGCGGCGTCTGAGCCGCCGATTTCGAGCAAAGCCCGCGCCGCGTCAGCATGGTCAGCTGACAATGCATTTTGACGCAACACGGCGTCTGATAATTCGGCATTGACTCTTGCAAGCTCAGCCGCAAGTTCAATCAGGTCGGCCGCATCAATTTCTGTTTCGATCTGTGTTCGAGTCAGTCCATCACCCTCATTGAGAATAGCGGCTTTGACCTTGTTCAGCTCCGCGTTGAGCTGGCGTTGCGCATCAGACCGACTGATGGCTTCGGCTAACAAGGCATGGGTCGTGACCCCGGCTGTTTCCATTAGAGGCTTTAGGCTTGCCGTCGCCGTTTGTATGGCTTCCTGTGCTTCCGAAACCTGCATGTTCGCTATTCGCAATGCTTCCCGCAAGCGAGTACGTTCGACAAAAGCCTCGTGAGTCAAGCTTAGCCGAGCTGCTAACTGTTGCGCTATCTGCTCGGCAGGATAGGCGCTAAGCTCCGGCGCAATAAGCTGGGACAGACGCCTGGCTTCGACAGAAAATGCCTGTAGATCGATATTCATCGCATCGATACGCTCGATCTGAATCTGGTTTGTTTTTTTAAGCTTTTCAGCAATTTGAGCGATTAGTTCGAGAGCGCCTTCAACGGCTCCAATTTCACTGTCAGCTGCTAAGCCAGCCTTTGCCAGCGCCTGTGACCAGGCTTTAGTCCAGCGGCTTTGTTCGGCTTTCGCGTCCTCGGCAGCTTGCTGCAAGGTGAGCGCAAGAGTCTCTGCGGCAAGTAATTGAGCCGATAATGTTTCGTGGCGCACCGAGGCGTTGTCCATTGCTTGAATATAGCCGTCCGCCTGCACGCAGAGAATCGCCAGGCTATCGTCCTCCTTGACCACCAGCGCCGCGTCTTGCAGGGTTTTGGCAAGCTCAATCCTGGATGTCGAAACGGCCCGGCAAAGTGCGTCCAAGTTCTGTTGCATGTCGTGGAAAACTGCGGCAGCAGCCAGCGCCCTTTCACGCTTAACAGTCCAGGCGCCGATGCTTTCCAGCGGCATGCCGACCAGGCCCAGTTCCTCTGTTTCTTGCAGCCAGCGCTGAGCTAGCTGCTGGATTTCTTGATCCAGGTTTAAGCACTGATTTTCAAGGGTTGATAGACTTAGCGCCTCCATTTCAAGCTGGTGATGCAGGCTTTGCAGCTCGGTGGCTTCCTCGACATCGTCGAGCAGTCGATCGGCGATAGTGTCGGCATAAACGAGGCTGGCTTCAAACACGGTCCCTTCCTGTTGCAGAGACTTCTCGCCATTTTTAATGGCATGCCAGGAAACATCCCGCTGCTGCCGCGCTTGGGCAACAGCCTCGTGGGTGGTCGGATGATGAAGCTCATTAAATTGGGAGATTTTCAGTTCCAGTTGGGCTAGCGTTGTTTTTTGCTTTTTCAGTTGCGTGGCTTCGGCTTTCCGTTCGGCAATAAGTGCTTGCCGCTCTTGTAACAAACGCGAGACTTGTTCTTGTCCGGGCGCTTGCAGGGCTATTAACTCCTGCAAGGTCTGGCCCCATTGCCCCAGTTCTTGCAACAAGCCATCCAGCGTTGACTTCGCGTTGCTTAGCGCAGCTTGCTGTTTTTGAATAAGAGCTGTTGAATCGCCGAACGACTTGGCATGGGCTAAAGTAGCTCGAAGCACGGGGGGGACCTCGCCAGAGCGCAATGCGGCGAGTTGCTTGGACAGTGACTCCATTTCCGAGTGCTTGGTTCGAGCTGCCTGTTCGGCGGCTCGTAAAACCTGGATCATGCCACCATGGTCACGAACCAGTTGCCTGAGTTCGCGCTGAATCAGCAGCGTCGGTAGTTGTTGGGCAATAGTGGCTGAAGAGTTGCGTGACCAGCCTAGCTGCGTACAGGAATCGCAGACATCTTCCCACAGAACGGCAATTTCTTTTTTCCGGCGTTCAATATCCCTGGCATAGGCGCCATACTGAAAACGAAGCTTGTCCAGCGCAGTAATGTCAGTTGCCCTTTCAAGCAGAGCCTCGTCCAGCCTGATAGCGGCTAAGTCGGCCGTGATTTTTTCAACCTCGTTGTTGCGTAGTTCTAGGCGCTGATGGGCGATAGCCAGCTCCCGCTCTGCCGCGACACGAATTGCCTCTGCGGTTACGGGCAGTTCTATGATCTGGCCCAGTCCGCTTAAGCTCTGCTCGCATTCCCTCAGGGTCATCAAAAACGGCGCCAGCCTTCGAATACGTTCAAGGCTATTACGCTGGGTTTGGAGTTGCTGATGGCGGTCAAGCTCAGTGCTTAGCGCTAGCTGCAAAGACTCAAGCTTAGTATTGGCGTCTGCCCAGACCTTGGTTCGGACGGTGGTCTCTTTTAAGTCGGCCGTTGCCTTGTCGTACTGGTTAGCGGCGATGTAATAGGCTCTTTCATTGGATTTTCTCGGTGCCCAAAGCTTATCCGCTTCAGCGAGCAACGCATCGCGAACCTTGCCCAGGCTGGCAACGCCCGCTGCCGATTGAAACAGGATTGCTCCGACGTCACTCTCGGCATTCAGGAGGCTGTTGCCGCCCGAAACCAAACGGGTGTGATCGAGACCGAACATCTGATCAAAAAAATGTTTATCGGCACTACCCAAAAACGGCGTCAGGGCTGTGTCGGACAATACCGCATCCGTTGGTGAACGCAGTGTTTGCTTGGTTGCTTTGGCCCGCTGAAAATCAAGCGTGCCTGAGGCATTGCTGATTCGGGCGCCCAAGCGCAAGGTGTTTAGCGGGTGCAGGAAACTGAGTGGCGAACGAACAGGTATGCCGAACAATAAGTCGATAATTGCTGAACGCAAGGTGGATTTTCCCGCTTCATTAGGGCCGACAATCAGATGGAAGTCCTGCTTGGCCATGGGGAATTCGACGCAGCGGTCAGAGAATTTGCCATATTTAATAAGATCTAAGCGGTGGAAGCGCATGTGCAGTTCACTCTATTTTTGCTAAATGAGACACCAGACCCGAACGTATTTCGCGCAGGATTCCACGCAGCTCGCCCGAGCGGATATCTGCGAAGTAAGAGACGGCAGTTTGTAACTCCAACGGCGCTTTATTGACTAAGCCTAACAGCTCTGTTTGCAGGCTCTTGATAAAGTCAGGGTCTGTTTCAGCCGCCTCAAGCAGGTCTTGCAGTTCTGATAATGCATCGGCGCGTGCTCTGACCGTTTCACCGTCATCTGCCGCAGACGTAGCTACTTTCACTTTTTCAATCCACAGTCGCTCTGCGCCAAGGGTGACAGCCAAGGCTAGGACTTCGGCGCGTAGTTGAGCTTCCAGACCGAAAAGGTCGCCGTGTACCGGGGTCTTGCCGGTCACAGTGACTCTTGCCGCAATGGGGAGGGTGTTAGTGCTGTGTTCTACGCTAGCTTCTAGCGTTTTCCGAATAGTGTCGACGACGTCAGTTAGGGAGTTGCACTCGGATACATTGACCTCAAGGCTTTCCCAGCGGAGTACGTCGACGAACAGTCTTTCAACGTCCAGAGTTCCCTCATCATTGACCGTGACCAGAACTGCGCCACGCGGTCCGGTTTCGCGTATGTGACGGCCCTGAAGGTTGCCGGGAAACACTATCGTCGAAGCGCCCTGCCAGATCTGGTAGTCATGAACATGACCCAGAGCCCAGTAGTGGTAGCCTTTGGCATGTAGTTCTTCCAGACTGCACGGGGCATAACTCGCATGGGCTGAATTACCCTCAAGCGCCGTGTGCAACACGCCAATGTTGAATAGTCCTTGGACCGGCTCGGGATAGCCTATGGCCAGATTTTCCAGGGTCTCTTTTTCTTTAAAGCTTCGGCCATGCAAAGCAACCTTTTGCGACGCCAGAATAAAAGTCGTGGTTTTTTTAGCGTCGAAGGTAAAGACATTGTCAGGCAGTTGCAGTTTTTTGGTCATTTCACTTTCGGCATCATGGTTGCCGAACAGCAGGTAAACAGGAATGCCGACTTTTTTCAGGCGGCCCATTTCTTTACAGAAATAAATGCCGGTGTTGTGGTCTTTCCAGCTGCCATCGTAAAGATCCCCGGCAATCACCATGAAGGTGACCTGTAGGTCTATCGCTTCGTTAACGAGGTTGGTAAAGGCATGGCGGCTTGCGCTACGCAGCATTTCCACCGGGGCATCAGCATACGCACTTAATCCGGTTAGCGGACTGTCCAGGTGTATGTCCGCAGCATGAATAAATTTCACTAACTTGATCCTTTGATTATGCAACTAACACGCTAGTCTTTTATTATTCAACACCGTGTTACCTGAAAAAAAGCGAGTTTATTCAATGCAAGCGGCAATTTTAGTGGATTGATTGTAGCACAAAGTTCACCGGGGAACTTGATGCAAAGAAAGCTTGCATGGCAAGTCATGGTGCTTAGGCGGAACACGAGTGTACAGTTTATGGTCAATGTGACACAACTCCACAGAGGGTAGGGGCTCAGAGCGCTATATGACAAGTTGATGACAGGGTTATCCACAGATTTTGTGGGTAACGCAACGACCAGCTTTTGGTTTAGGTGCCTGTTTTTTTAAAGTATAATTAAGCTTCACCCGCTTAATTCAAGACTGCTGAACATCAGCAGCAGCGGGTTTATTTACGATAAGACTTAGAATGAAAACACTTAAAATGCAGGCGACCAATGAAATTGCATGCGGGATCGACTTTGGAACCTCAAACACAACGGTAGCGATAGCGCAGGGGAATAACGAGCAAATAGTATTGGTTCCAGTAGAAGAGGATCATGTGACGATACCTTCGACCATTTTCTTTCCGGCAGAAAGTTCAGCGGCTGTTTTTGGTCGTAAAGCGATTAATGCCCATGTTGCCAGGGAGGAGGGTCGCTTCATGAGAAGTTTCAAACGGGTGCTGGGAACGTCCCTGATGAAAGATGGAACCCATATCAGTGGCAGAAAAACCAAGTTCGAAAACATTATTGGCCATTTTATTGAGGATATAAAGCATAAAGCCGAGTTGTTGGCTGGCAAAGAAATCAACAATGTAGTCGCGGGCAGGCCGGTCCATTTTGTCGATGGCAATGAGCAAGCAGACAAAGAGGCGGAAGCTCAGCTCGGAGCGATATTTTCAGCCGCCGGGTTTAAACATATTCGCTTTCAATACGAACCTATTGCCGCCGCGTTTGCTCATGAATTAACGATCGGCGATAAAGAGCGCTTGGCGGTCGTCATGGATATTGGCGGCGGTACCTCCGACTTTACGATCATGCGTTTATCGGAGCGCTATATCAAAAAGCATGATCGGCAGCAGGATATTCTGTCTAATGCGGGGATTAGGGTCGGTGGTAATGATTTTGACCGGGCCTTGAGCTTGAAATGTTTTATGCCCTTATTAGGCTTGGGTTCCCAGTGGGGTTCAAAAGGGCTGGGCTTTCCGATAACCCCCTTCTTTGACCTGTCAGAACTGAGCAAGATTCAGTACATGTATACGCAAAAATACAAACGGGATTTAAAGGGCTTAATTGGTCAATCCAATGACAAGCGGCTTACCCATAGACTGCTTTCGATAGTCGAGGAAGAGCAGGGGCATATGTTGATGGCTAGCGTTGAAGAAAGCAAAATCCAGCTTAGCTTATGTCAGCATACAAGCGCTGACCTGTCGTTCATTGAGGCCGATTTACAGGCCCAAATAGAGCGGACAGACTTTGAGCAGAGTCTGCAAGGAAATATTCTAAGCATCCAAAAAACCATCAAGGACTGCATTATGATGGCTGGGATAAAATCAGATGACGTTGCGCTAGTCATACTAACCGGTGGCGGCACGGCCATTCCGTTGATTCAACAGATCACTCGCGGTATATTTCCATACGCAGAAATTTCTGATACTAACCGCATGTCCAGTGTTGGGTTTGGTTTAGCCTGCGATGCCAGACGATATTATTTTGGGGGTGATTGATTCGATGCCAGACGATATTCGATAGTTTTAAAGCTGTGACCTGATAAAAATCATGCCGACTAGCCATGGTATAATGGCGGCTTTAAATTAAGGCCAATAAATGACAGGCAAACATAACCCAATAATGGAACTACATCCGCTTTGCACTTACTTCCCGCGCATGTCTGATGATGAGTTTACTTCGCTTAAAGATAATCTTCAAAATAATGGGCAAACCCATCCCATTTACACGCTGGACGGCATGATTCTTGATGGCGGCAACCGCTACCGAGCGCTCTGTGAACTGGGAATGACGCCGGTCATGATTGAGTACACCGGTTCTAACCCTACACAATTCATCTTGTCGTCAAACTTGCTACGTCGGCACTTAACGCAAGGGCAGTCTGCGGCGATTGTTTCGGCTTCTCAAAGCTGGGTCAATGCGCAGGCAGTCTCCCAAAGCAGCGCTACGCCATTAGACACGGCGACAGCCAGAGCTAAACAGTCCGGAGTGGGGCAGCGCACCCAGCAGTTGGCCGATAAGCTGGTTAAGGAAGCTCCGGCAGAGCTGGTAAAGGAAGTGATAGACGGCAAAAAAAGTCTGAACAAAGCCATTAAAGAGATCACTCCGCAAAAGCCTGTAGCGCCAAAGCCTGAACCAATACCGGTTGTTAAGCAGGAAAGTCAGGAGGAGCAGTTGAGCGATATGCTTGACGAACAGCAACAGGCGATCAACGCTTTAGAAGCTGACAATAAGGTCATGCTGAAAGTATTTGAGTCTGACGACAGAATCTTAACTTCGCTTGAGGAAATTAAGAATTTAACCGAACTGAACAGGGTGTTAAACGAGCGGATCAATGAATTGATGACGGAAAAGGAAGAGGCTGTTAAGACCGCCAAGGACTGGAAAGATCGGTTCTTAAAGCTCGAAGCAGAGTTAAGCTAGGAAGAGTAAAATAATATTTAACCCAACAGAGAACCCGAATGTTTACGCTACCTTCCATGTGGAACCTGATTATCACTACTCTGGTGTTTTTCATCGCTGCCAGCTACCTTGGTCGTTATTTGGAGGAGCAGGGCTTGCCTAAGGGTATGACGAGAGGCACGCTGGTGTTTGTGCTCGCCTCCTTGGTTTCATGGGGTTCTGGGGAGGCGGTGGACTGGACTCAACAGAAAATACAGGGGCCACAACCGGCAGCGCAAACCTCGGATGATCTATCGCAACTGCTGAAGTTGGTCGGTCAGGCGCAACCCGAGACCACTGAAACAAAGGAAGCCGGCCCGAATTAAAAGCTTCGTGGTGTTTTCTGTGGTTAAGCTAATTCGCAATAAATAATGGCCAACTCATCTGATTAATAGCCCACGGATAATCACTGATTCAGTACATAAGGTGGCAGGCTTCAAGGCATAAAAAATTGGTATGAATCCGTCCAGTCAGCACACACGGGACACCCTACAGGGAAAGAGCTTGCTTATGCAAAAGGGCATTTATATTATCTGCGAACTGTATCTGCTATAGGGGCAGTAACGTCAATATTTATTGAAAGGTGAAGAGAGTATGATCAAAACGATTATAAAATATTTTACATTTCTGCTTATCTTATGCGTATTGTCAGCTTGTGCCGAATTTAAAGAAGCGGGGCTATCCATTGGAAATACGACAAAAAATGTTACGACGGATATTGGTCATGGTTCGCGTGACACCGTCCAGGCAATAGGCCGGGGCACAAAAAGAGTCGTTAAATCTATCACTGAAAATCCTGTGCAACCCAATGAATAGTTGATCAAAGCTATTTTATTTTAGTGCCTATCAAGCCTGTCGTAATCGTTTGGACCCTCTCCGGAACTTCAGCTTAGGAATGCGGTCTTGGAAGCTCCATCCTGTTCAGCAAAATCTTCATAGGGGCATGAACGGGTACAAAAAAGTTACAGTGAAAACTATTCGGTAAGTTCCAAATCCGGTAGCCCGGTCAATTCCAGTAAAGCTTGCCCAGCGTGGAGGTGCAGACGGCTAAATGCTTTATGCAACGCCTCCCAGCCTTCGAAGGAGATAATTTCCCATCGGGTGGTGTTTCGATCCCACTCGGTGTCTAACAACGCACCCATCTCCACCAGCCGCATAAATGTTTCATCCGAGGGTGTGGCTCTATACGCTTGGACTGCATCTAGTTGAACCGCTGATATTAATCGTGCTGCGGGTTGATTATTACTGGCATGATGGCTGGTATACAAAACATAGCCAGGGTCTATGCCCATTCGATGTAAACCATGACAGTAGCCTTCAAAATTTTCAATTTGAAACGGCAAAAGGTGGGACATTATAAATCTCCAGGGTGATGCTAAAGAATGAAAAATCAAGTAACTTGAATGATTGGTCTTGTCTTGTTTGCGCGAAATTAAATGGAACATTTGCATCCAAAACCAGCTTTGGACAATATTTATTTAGAAAATGACGCAGTCGACATTGAGCGACTGCGGTCAGATAATGGATCAGTTATTTCGAAACAGCTTGTGTGGCAAATCGCGACAATTCAAGTCAGTGTAAGCTCAGTAACGGTCTTTCCCCTGAATATTGCCTTTTTCATTAATGGAGAATTTCCAATTAACGCCTCCGACAACCAAATATATTTCGTATTCTTCGCCTACTCCATTAGGGTTGACTATCAACTCTGCTTTTTTAAGCTCATAGCCTGGAAAGTTTTTGTCTAGCGCTTCTTTAACGGCGGGTGGCGCTTCAGTTAAATCGTCCAAGGGCAATTCGTCGGTAAATAACTTACCATCGGCTTTGAACAGTTCCAGTTTGGGGTCTTTGTCATCTTCCGTAAAAGTGACTTCTAGTAATTCATGACCAAAATGCTGTTCATGGCTGGCCTGTAAGTCATGAGCATTTGGGTGTCTTTTTAAAATATCGGCTTTTACTTTTTCAGGAATGTTGATGCCGGCAGCTTGTTCGGCATTCACGGTAAAAGCTAAGCTCGAAAGTAACAGAGTGCTCAGGATTGTAGTTACTGATTGACGCATGTTGTTTCCTCAAAAATTAATAATAAGATCGGCGCTATTTAAGTTGAACATTCGTGTGCATTAGCAACCAAGATTGAACCGAATAACGCAAAGGCGAATACTCTACCAGAAAAGTGGATAGATTTAGATGAAACTTTAGCGGCATCACTAGCTGTTCTTGATGGTAGCGCACTGCGCTAGTGCTAAGCTGAATTTCCTGGCGAGTTAATGCGAATTAAGGAATGAATATTTAATGACTGATCCATAGGCCGACGGCAGTTGTTCAACTTGGACTGCGTTGATTTCTCAATAATCCTTTGGGTGCGAATTATCTATATAATTGCGTGGAAAGAAGACAAAATCATATTTTAAGTTATTTAATTTTAATGCCTAAATGAGCTTCATTCTGTCCAGTCATCCGATGATGCTCTTCTGGTTGAATTTTATTGGTCAGTCGTTATGTTTTTAAGGAAAATATGAGCATAAAAAACAGCAATACCAAAAACGCTTGCAAGGACAATCTCTAATATCATGGTCGTACTCCAAAAATGTAAGCTAACAATTCATCAATAATCTCAGGTAAGCATTCAACATATTTAGAGCACGATGAATTATTACCAGAACCTGTAAATATAAAGCTATTTTCATGCCACAAACTGTAGTTGTTGATGATATGAGTAAAATCAGGCATTGGTATTCAGTCGTTTAATAAGTTGAACTAGCCAGGAACAGGTTTTAGGTTCAAATAAACCTTTTGCTGCGGTTTATTTGAACCTAAAACCTAATGCATCGGTGGAAGTTGATTTTAGCTCTACGTGTTCATATTATTTGTCATACCAGAAGTTGTCGGATCTAGGATTTGTTGTGATGGATAATGGTGATTGATGGTCGTCTATAGCACTACGCTCGCCATAATCCATTTTAAATAGATTTTATTCACTATGAAGCGTAGAAAGGACATGAAATTGACATGTTTTTTTGTGTTTCCTTTGCTTTTCCTGGTTAATAGAAAACAGAGTTTTCTATTAACCCTTTGGGTGATGGCCTACAGTTCAGTATTCCTTTAAAATTTTCGTGCTTTTCGTGTCGCCTAGAGGCACCTAATCCTGGTGTTGGTGAAAATAATTTTTCAAGGTTAAATTAAAGTCATATTTTGACTAGGCAAGTCTTTCGATTAAGGAGCTATGATGACTAAGCAAGCAAATTATATCCGCTGGTTTAATGCGTTAACGATTGAAGATATACCTCTGGTAGGCGGCAAGAATGCCTCCTTAGGCGAAATGTACAGGGAATTAGCATCGCAAGGCATCCGGATTCCTAACGGTTTTGCGGTGACTGCCGAAGCTTACCGTTATGTGCTGGATCAGGCGCAGGGTTGGGAGGCGCTGCATCAGGTGTTGGATGATTTGAATCCGGACGATGTCGCAGACCTTGCCAAACGGGCGCGTAAAGCCAGAGAAATTATCTATGCGGCGCCTTTCCCTGAAGACCTTCAACAACAAATTATCGAGGCTTACGCTGAATTAAAAAAACAGTATGGCGATGAATTAAGCATCGCCGTTCGCAGTTCAGCGACTGCCGAAGATTTGCCGACTGCCAGTTTTGCTGGGCAACAGGATACTTTCCTGAATATACGAGGGGAGCAGGCTTTACTGGAATCCTGCAAACGCTGCTTTGCCAGTCTGTTCACCGACCGCGCAATTCATTACCGCGTCGATCAGGGCTTTGACCATTTCAAGCTGGCCTTATCAATCGGTATTATGAAAATGGTGCGCTCGGATCTCGATTCCAGTGGCGTGATCTTTACACTGGACACCGATTCCGGATTTACCGATGTGGTGTTTATCACCGGTGCTTACGGACTGGGCGAAAATGTCGTGCAAGGTGCCGTAGATCCCGACGAGTTTTATGTGCATAAGCCGACTTTTGAACAAGGCCATAGGGCGGTACTGAGACGTACCTTGGGCGCAAAGAAAATCAAGATGGTTTACAGCGATGGGTGCACGCGAGAATCTACCCGTAATATTGTTACGTCTGATCAGGAGCGCAAACGCTTTTGCCTCAACGATGCCGATGTTTTAACGTTGGCCGACTATGCGATTAAAATTGAAAAACATTACAGTGCTAAATCGGGTTTAGCCAAACCGATGGACATTGAATGGGCTAAAGACGGACTCGATGGCCTGCTGTATATCGTTCAGGCGCGCCCGGAAACCGTGGTTTCCCAGTTGCGCGGAATGGTTCTGGAACAATACAGTCTTAAGCAGCAAGCCCAGGCGTTGATCACCGGTCATGCCGTGGGCAGCAAGATTGCTCTAGGCCAGGCGCGGATCATTGGTAAAGTCGAACAGCTGAACAGCTTTATTGCGGGCGAAGTGCTGGTTGCCGATATGACTACGCCGGATTGGGAACCGATCATGAAAATGGCCTCGGCGATAGTCACCAACCGTGGTGGGAGGACCTGCCATGCGGCGATTGTTTCGCGAGAATTGGGCGTTCCAGCCGTAGTCGGTTGCGATAATGCGACGGCTCTGATTAAAAATAACAGCCCCGTCACCGTATCCTGCGCCGAAGGCGATGTCGGTAAAGTCTATGCCGGACTGCTCGACTTCGAGATTAAAACCACCGATTTGTCGGGCCTGCAACGGCCAAAAACAAAAATCATGCTCAATATCGGCAACCCCGAACTGGCCTTTAAAACCAGTTTTCTGCCCAATGACGGCGTGGGTTTGGCGAGGATGGAATTCATCATTACCGAATATATCAAGGCCCATCCTATGGCACTGATATATCCGGAGCGCGTGAAAGATGATAGTGAAAGGGAGCGGCTAGGCTTGTTAACTGAACATTATGCCAGCGGCGAAGCTTATTTTGTTCAAAAACTCTCGGAAGGTGTAGGTACTATTGCCGCCGCATTTTATCCTAAGCCTGTGGTCGTGCGGATGTCGGATTTTAAAACCAACGAATACGCGACCTTGCTGGGTGGGCGTTGGTTTGAGTTTGACGAGGCCAATCCGATGATCGGTTTTCGGGGAGCGTCACGTTACACCCACCCCGCTTATGCCCAAGGTTTTGCACTTGAGTGCAAGGCCATGAAGCGTGTACGCGAACAGATGGGTTTAACTAATGTTGTGTTAATGATTCCGTTTTGTCGTCGTGTCGAAGAAGCGAAGCGTGTGCTCGACTACATGGCTCAGTTGGGCTTGAAGCGAGGTGTACTGGGCTTGGAAATTTACGTGATGTGCGAAATTCCCAATAACGTGATACAAATCGATTCCTTTTCCGGCTATTTTGACGGTTTTTCCATTGGCTCCAATGATTTGACCCAGCTTGTTTTGGGCGTAGACCGCGACTCTGCTATCGTCTCCGAAGATTTTGACGAACGGGATCCCGGCGTCAAGGAAATGATTCGGCTTGCCGTTGAGGGGGCGCGGCGTAACGGGAAACATTGCGGTCTTTGCGGTCAGGCACCGTCGGACTATCCTGAGATGGCAGAATTTCTGGTGGAGATCGGCATAGATTCGATGAGTTTGAATCCCGATACGGTGTTACAAACTACACAGTTGGTGTTGGAAACTGAACGGCGTTTAGGTGGGTAGGATGTCATCATGTTTTTTAAAATGTTTCAATTATTGATTGTTGGACTACAATAAATGGCATAGCAGTTATTGTTTTATTGTAGGAGAGGGCAAAATGAATAATTACCGCCTGTATTTAGTGGGCTTCGTGACAGCTTCATTTGTTTTGCTAACCGGGTTTCAAAATCTGCATGTTAATAGTGTTGATATAACAAGAAATCAAACCGTAGCGCTTAACGTAGAAAAAGATCAGCTTAATGGTAAAAAGAGCGGTGATAAGTCAAAACATAATAAAGCCAGCAACAAACAGCCAGAACCTATTGTAAATGATGACACTGAACTTCAAAAAACGCTGGACCTTAGTATTCCATTTAAAATAAAAACTTCTGAAAATACCTGGTTGAAGACTGAGCAAAACAAAATTTCCCAGCGGGAAGCGGCAAATTTGTTTGCAACTGAAAAGCAAAAAAAGTCAGGGCTTTTGGATTTGGATGGGCAGATGTTGATGTCGCAAGAACCGGAGATGGATAAACGAAAATCGTTCGATGGTGCGGGCATCGTTATTAACCTGAAACGGTGATTAGTGTTTATTTTTTGCTGGGTGCCTTGCCGGGCAGCATCACAACCCGGTTTCTACCTTCGTTTTTTGCACGGTACATGGCTTGATCGGCAACTTCGACCATATCTGTGTACTTGGTATATTGTCGGCTATACATGGATATACCTATGCTGACCGTCAGTATATGTCCCTGAAACCGTTGGCTCATAATCTTACCACGACGTTCAATTTCTGATCTTATGCGCTCGGCATAGCCTAAGGCTCCGGTTTCATCTGTATTTCTAAGGATAAATACAAATTCTTCGCCACCATAGCGACCGATAAAATCTCCCGGACGAGTTAAGTTGCGCAAAATGTCTGCAACAATCTTTAAAGCATCATCTCCAGCCTGATGCCCACAATCGTCATTAAATAATTTGAACTTGTCTATATCGATGAAACCAATGGCAATATTTGCTAGTTTAGACTCATCGCCTTGAAAAACCGTAGTCAGAAAATTATTGACCATCCGTTTATTGAACAGTTGCGTTAAATGATCGGTCTGCGCATGTTTTTTCTCCTGATTATATTGCTTGGCATTAAACATTGCGATGCCCAATTCATAGGCAATAGGCGTAATTTCCGGCAGTAGTTTTTCGTGCATGGGCCTTTTTGATTGTGCATTATCGGCATACAGTACACCGATCAGGTTAGTGTGGTGTAACACCGGTATGGCGATATATTCACTAACTTTAAAATGCTGAATGATGGGATTGTCGGGCTCTATTTTGTCATTGATGATGACGGCTTTTTTTTCTCTCAAGCATTTCAATAATAAACCGGCAATACCGCTAATGTCGATCTCAAAGGGTTGCGGTTGTGCGGGTAAGAGGTGATTCGGCCAGCAATAGGAAGCGACTAGGCAGCGGCGCTTGGGGTCGATGGTGAACATAATACTGGTATCAAAATAAAATTTGTCCAGCATGGCCTCCAGTGTCCGAGGTATAAAGTCATCGGGGTTAAGACTTTGATGAGGCAAGGTCAAGCAGGAGGATAATTTATGGTTTGATGGAGCTGCTGTGTCGGGGTCATCCGCGCTAATCTGGCTTAGGTTAATGGTTTCTTTGACCAATTTGGCCCGTAGCGTGTTTAGGCCAGGGAGTTGGACGTTATAAAACTCGCGCGTACTTTGCATGTCCTGATCTACTTGTTGTAGTAGAGCATCAAGATCCAGTTGGTCAATATCAATCGTTTTGAGTACAGCGCTTTGCAAGCTTGGGTGGCTACTGTATGTGGCCGAACCGATACCCTGTATCCAGGCAATATAGTTTGCGAAGGAGACGATAGCAATTTCGGTTTTATATTTTGCGTAGGGTGACGTTTCTGCCGGCTGATCATGGTGAAAAGCAACAATGGCCATGATTGAGGTTGGCAATTGCCATTCCAGGCAAAAAATATGGCCCATTTCGGAATGTGTTATCCCGAAGAAACGCCGTTCTTCTTCCGGCGAGGCATGGCCATTATTATTGATAGAATCAATAAAATCACTGTAAGTTATGCGCCCATAAGTTTCCAAAACCACTTTGCCAATATCGTGTAAAAGCCCTCCGGTATAAATCAGGTCGGGGTCTGGATGCTTAAGTGCGATGGCTATTCTTTTACTTAAGGAGGCTACGTACAGACAATGTTGCCAGAAAAATAAGAAATCAAATTTATGCGCTGAGTTTTGCTGTATCAGCCTGTTGTACAGCAGCAAATTCAGCGCAAGCTGACGTACGATAGAAAAACCCAGTATCGTGACGGCGCGACTAATGGAGGTTATTTTATTAGGTAGGGCATAGGCAGCAGAATTAACCTGTTTTAGAATTTTCGCGGCCAGTACCGGTTCTGTTTCAATAATTCGGGACAAGTGCTCAATCTTGGCGTTGTCATCATTGGTTAGATTTAATAATTTAAGCGCGACAGAAGGCACCAATTGAAGGTGTCTGATTTCATCCTTAAGAATTAATTGGGCCGCTTTCTTTATGCGCTCGGTATTGCTTGTGTCTTCGTCGGTCATAGCAGTTGCTCAATTTTGATACGGTAAGCAAAGTTTAATAAATTGTTATGAAGACGAATGAGACTTGTCGAGCAATATCATTAAATTTCCTTTTCATCATAACATCAAAAAATCAGTCGAGGACACTGCCTGATACAAAATTTTCTGAATACTTAGCGATAGTTTACAATAGAAAACGATAAGTTGGCTCCAACAGTTGGGGCACCAAGTAAACTGGAATATTGAGCCACATGAGAAAATTAAAATGCGCTGTTATTGGCACCGGTTACCTGGGCAAATTTCACGCTGAAAAATATGCGACATTGCCCGATTGTGAACTGGTTGCGGTCGTCGATATTAATGAGGCGGCGGCTAAAGAGGTCGCTGAAAAACATGACGCAATAGCGCTAACAGATTATCAATCCCTGTTAGGCAATGTTGATGCGGTCAGTATTGTTGTACCCACGACACTTCATCATGCGGTTTCTAAAGACTTTTTGAATGCCGGTGCCCATGTGTTGGTAGAAAAGCCGATTACCGTGACGGTTGCAGAAGCCGATGAGTTAATTGCCATTGCCAAGCAAAAAAACTTGATTTTGCAGGTTGGGCATCTGGAACGCTTTAACCCGGCAGTATTGGGGCTGGACCAGGAGGAAAAACCGCTGTTTATCGAATCCCATCGTTTGTCGACCTTTAATCCGCGTGCCAACGATGTCAGCGTAGTTCTGGATTTAATGATCCATGACATCGATATTATTTTAGCCTTGGTCGATTCCGAGGTGGAACGCATTGATGCGAGTGGGACGGCGGTTTTAACGCAAGGTACCGATATTGCCAATGCCCGCTTGCTGTTTAAAAATGGTTGCGTGGCGAATGTGACGGCCAGCCGGATCAGCATGAAGATGGAGCGTAAAATGCGCATGTTCAGGCCGTGTTCCTATGTTTCTGTGGATTTTCAGAACCGTATCTTAACCAAGCATCGCACTGGTACAAAAGAAATGTTTCCCGGCATTCCGGAAATAGAAACCGAAGAATCCGTTTTTGAAAGCGGCGATGCGTTGCTGGAAGAAATCAAGCATTTCGTTAACTGCATACGTACCGGCGATAATCCGTTGGTTTCAGGTGTGGCGGGAAGAAGGGCGCTAGCAACGGCAATAGCCATTACCCGGTTATTGGGCGATAAGTAATTATTAGAGTGTAGAGCACGGATTCCGCTGATAAGAACGGATAAAGATAATATAGGTACAAGCGCTAAAGATTTTTTCGCTCCTTGCTTTTTCATCCGTGTTCCATTGATTGAAGTTGTTACGAATATTTTAATATTAAGATTTTAAGAATAAATAAGGCGAAAATATGATACCCATGGTAAATCTGAAAGCTCAATACGTTGAAATTAAGGATGAAATTGAGCGCGGTCTGGCTGAAACAATCGAAAATTGTTCGTTTATATTAGGGCCTAATGTTCAGGCCTTTGAAAAAGAAGCGGCTGATTATCTGGGCGTTAAACACGCGATTGCAGTGGCTTCCGGAACCGATGCGCTGCATCTGGCCTTGATCGCCGAAGGTGTTGGTGCGGGCGATGAAGTGATTACCACTGCGTTCACGTTTATCGCTACGGCAGAAGCCATCAAATATGTCGGCGCTATTCCGGTTTTTGTCGACATCGACCCCAAGACCTTTAATATCTCACCGGAAGCAATAGCAAAAGCCATTACCTCAAAAACCAAAGCCGTCATGCCGGTACATCTGTTTGGTCAGCCGGCCGATATGACAGGCATTAAGCAACTCTGCGAGCAACATAAGCTGAAGCTGATCGAAGATTGCTGCCAGTCCTTTGGGGCAACGATCAACGGTCAACAAACCGGTGCAATCGGGCATGCGGCGGGTTTTAGCTTCTTTCCGAGCAAGAATCTGGGCGCCTTCGGTGATGGCGGTCTGGTCGTCACCAATTCCGACGAAACTGCCGCAAAACTTAACATGCTGCACAATCATGGCTCACAGGTTCGTTATTACCATGATGTGATCGGCTATAACAGTCGCCTTGATGAACTGCAGGCTGTCATATTAAGAGCCAAATTAAAGCGTATCGATCAATACAATCAAGGCCGCCGTCATGCGGCTCAGCTATATTCGGAGTTGATGGCCGATTTGCCGCTGACCACGCCGTTTGAAGATGGTCTGGGCGAGCATGTTTATCACCAGTACACCGTGTTATGCGAGCGCCGCGATGAAGTCATGAAAGCCTTGCAGGATAAACAGATTGCTTGTGCCGTGTATTATCCGGTGCCCTTGCATAGGCAAAATGTGTTTAAGCTGGAATACGCTAAGGTCAGCTTGCCGGTCACGGAATTTGTTGCGGCGAACTGCTTGTCCTTGCCGATTTGTCCGTCTCTTCAGGATGACACGATCAGGGAGATCGTGGCGGTTATTCGGAATGTGTTGATCGAATAAGATAAGCATTTACCATAAATAGAACACGGATGACGCAGATTTATGCGGATTTTTAAAGTGACTTGTCAGTGCTTTTTAATCCGTGTTCCATTTTTTACTAATATAGTGACCATCCTTTTAATTGTCACCTACCTATGCCCCAATATAAACCCTTAAAAATCCTGTTCAGTGCCGGCGAATCGTCCGGCGACCAGCACGCCGCGAATATGTTTTTGGAGCTGCAAAAGTTACAGCGGGGTATTACAGGCCTCGGCATGGGGGGGGCAAAGATGGCTCAGGCAGGTATCGATATTCGATATGATTCGACTAATATTGCGGTTATCGGCGTGGTTGAAGTCATTAAACATTATACTGAAATCCGCCGCGCGCTAAGCCAGATGCGGCAGTTAGTGGCAACCGAACGCCCCGACTTGCTGGTTTGCGTCGACTACAAGGAATTCAACTTTAAACTGGCCTATTACGCCAAACAGCTAGGCATTAAAGTCCTTTTTTATGTCAGTCCTCAAGTTTGGGCATGGCGTCCGGGACGAGTTAAGGCCTATGGCAAAGTCATCGACATGATGGCTGTCATATTTCCGTTCGAGACGGCTTATTACGAGGCCGAAAAAGTGCCGGTGCGCTACGTAGGTCATCCATCGGTAGATAAGGTCCATGCCCAGTACAGTAAAGATGAGGATTTAAGCCTGTTCGGACTAGATAAAAACAAACCGATAGTCGGCTTATTGCCCGGTAGTCGGGGTAATGAAATCAGGCGCATGTTACCGGTCATGCTGGCCGCAGCAGAAAAATTGCAGATCAGTTTTCCCGGATGTCAGTTTTTGTTGCCGCAAGCCGATTCGATCAGTGATACGTTGCTTGATGAATATATAAGTAAGACGCCAGTCGCCATTAACGTAATAAAAAATCGACCTTATGACGTGATCCAATGCTGTGATGTGGTGATGACTACCTCCGGTACCGCAACCCTGGAAATCGCATTGTTAACCGTGCCGATGGTGATTGCCTATAAGCTTTCGCCGTTAACCTATATCTTGGGGCGATGGCTGGTGAATACGCCGTTTATAGGTTTGCCGAATATCGTCGTAGGTGAAAGCATCATCAAGGAATTGATCCAGCACGATGCGAGCGCCGAAAAGCTGTGTGCCGAAGTGTTGAAGATTTTGACTGATAAAGCTTATGCCGAGCAAATGCGTGAAAATTTGAGCCTGGTTAAACAGCAGTTAGGGCAGGGTGGCGGTTCAAAAAACATGGCGCAACTGGCATTGGAGATGCTGGCTGAAACACAAGGTGTGATAAACGCATAAATTTAACGATGGGCTTTCTGTCCGTAAGCCCAATATAGAGTCGTTTATAGGCTAATGAAAATTACGATAAACCAAGTTCATGCAATTGCATGTTAATGATTTTTAGAGCGGCCAAAATCCCTGATAAAACCTGATTGGAATGTACGGCGCGGGTTTTTCGCAGTTCGCCAGCGCAGTCCCAGGTGATTACGCATTCGGTCAAGGCGCTGGCATGGCCGCCTTTCGGTATGCGTACTTCATAATCAGCTAGGGGGGGCAAGGTATAGTCATGCAGCTTCATGACCTTGTTAATCGCGTCGACAAACGCGTCAAAACCCCCGTTGCCTGAACCTGAGTCTATATGCACCTGGCCATTTACGCGGACACGCAGACTGGCCGTCGACTCCAAATTCAGCCCGCTGGTGATCGAACAATTCAGCAGTTTGATATGCTGATAATTCTTGCTCTCCAGTACATCGGCAATAATAAACGGCAGGTCATCGGTGGTGATGGTCTGTTTTGAATCGCCGAGACTGACAATACGGGCCAGCACTTTCTTCTGGTTTTCTTCCGACAGATCCAGCTCCAGCATTTCCAGGTTTTTTTTCAGCGATGCCTTGCCGCTCATCTTGCCCAGCGCATAGCTGCGGGTGCGGGAGAAACGCTCGGGGCCTAGTTTGGTTTTGTACAAGCCGCCTTTGTGATCACCGTCGGCATGAATGCCGGCGGTCTGGGTAAACACATCGGCCCCGACTATCGGCGCATTCGCACCAACGCGTTTGCCGGAAAAATTTTCCACCATTGCGCTGATCCGCACAATATGGCTTTCATCGACAGATAACTGCATATTCATTTTATCGCGTAACACAACAGCCACTTCAGCCAGCGAGGCATTGCCGGCCCGCTCGCCCAGACAATTAACGGTGCAGTGTATGGAATTAATGCCTGCGCGAACTGCCGCCATTACGTTGGCGGTAGCCAGGCCGTAATCGTTATGTGGATGAAAATCAAATTCCAGCGTAGGGTAACGCCCGCACATATCGCCGAGGCTTGAATAGACTTCATCAGGCGACAACACGCCGAGCGTGTCGGGCAACATGAAATGGCTGATGCCCGAATGCTGCAAGTTGTCCATCAAGCCGTATACATAGTCTGGGCTATCGTGATAACCGTTAGACCAGTCTTCCAGGTAGACATTGACTCGCAGGCCTTGTTCCAGCGCATAGTTGACGGTTTGCAGGATATCTTCGGTATGCTGGGGCAGGGTTTTGCCCAGCTGAACACGGCAATGTTTTTCGCTGCCTTTGATCAGTAGGTTGATGACTAAACCGCCGGTCTCAACTATCCAGTCGACGCTGCGGGTGTGGTCGACAAAGCCCAGCACTTCAACGCGCCCGGCAAAGCCTTCCTGTTTAGCCCATACATTTATATTGGTAACCGCTTCTTTTTCGCCCTGAGAAACGCGGGCCGAGGCGACCTCAATCCTGTCGACCCGTAGCGACTGCAACAGGGCTTTGGCGATACTGACTTTTTCTACCGGCGTGAAAGAAACGCCTTGGGTCTGTTCGCCATCGCGCAAGGTGGTGTCCATCAGCTGGATATGTCTTGATTCTGTGGACATGATTGTCGTCTGTTTTCTCAATGTAAGCGGGTTGATTAATATTTTGACGGGTTAGCTATGCTAGTTCAATCTACACGGTTATAGGTCATCAGGCGTTAATCCTGTTTTTTTGGCTATACGTTGCAACATGCGACTGCCAATCTCTTCACCTTGATGAAAGGCGAATACAAAATCATCGTAACCTTCTCGCTGCAATACTTTATGTGAGCCTGTTTGTCGCTTTACTGACCAACCGATGCGAACTAATGCCGCTAATACTTGCTTAGCTTTTGTACTTGGGAATGAATTCATGCAGCAAATAATAAACTCAACTCTTGAGGGGCTTCGCCATGCTCTAAACGGTCTGCAAGAATGCGCAATGCCAAGGCTTCTATATTCATAATAGCTTGCTCACGGGTATTGCCGTAAACCATTGCTCCTGATAATGTCTCTATCTCAGCTATCCACCGTCCATCAATTTCTTGCTCTAATTCAATTTGATATTTTTTATTCATGGGTGTTGCCTCAAGCGTGATTAAACTGAATCCATAACTCTATTCGCAACGTATTTGCATCGGGTTATACTTCGCTGGTTCCCAAGCTCCAGCTTGGGAACCAGTACAAAACAACAAAAATCAAGCCCAAAGCCATGGATAATCGTTCTTATGCTGTTGTTCATACTGACTGATCTTGTCGACATGCTTCAAGGTCAAGCCGATGTCATCCAGTCCGCTGATCAGATTACTCTTACGGAATGGGTCAATTTCAAAGCTGAAACCGTTGCCGCCGGGTGTAGTGACCAGTTGATTCTCAAGGTCGACGACAAAACACACGCCTTCGTTAGCCGCAATTTCGGCCATTAACTTGTCCAGTTGATCTTTAGTGACTCTGATCGCCAGAATGCCGTTTTTAAAACAGTTGTTATAAAAAATATCGGCATAGCTGGTCGAGATAATGGTGTTAAAACCATAATCGGCAATCGCCCAGGGCGCGTGCTCACGAGATGAGCCGCAACCGAAATTGTCGCCGGCTACCAGTATTTTAGCGCCTTTGAACGCAGGCTTGTTCAGCTCGAATTCTTGATTATCTGTGCCGTCGTCATTAAAACGCCAGTCGTGAAAAAGATGCGCGCCAAAGCCGCTGCGTTCCACTCTTTTTAAAAACTGCTTGGGAATGATCTGGTCGGTATCGACATTGCTGCGATTCATCAAGGCCGCGATGCTTTCAAGTTTTTTGTACGGTTCCATAGTATTTTCCGATCTTTATAGTTTGCGAATATCGACAAAATGGCCTGCCGATGCGGCGGCTGCGGCCATGGCCGGCGAAACCAGATGCGTGCGTCCGCCCTTGCCCTGACGACCTTCAAAATTGCGGTTAGACGTCGAGGCGCTGCGCTGGCCTTTGGTCAGTTCGTCGCCATTCAT
>CANNNN010000002.1 GCA_947506075.1 Methylococcaceae bacterium | reverse complement strand
GAGCTTTACTAAACAACAATTCTCCTGGTGTGCCAGTCAATAATATTTTATGTGCCGAAGGATAACAATGACAGCTATTGTATCTAGTCCATTTTTTCGAGGTGCCCAAACCGGCCCCACTCGTTGTCGTGTCTTGCTGACAAAGCTAATCAAACAGGGCTGTTTGTTAGGTCTCGTTTGTTCAACGCCGCTGGAGGCAAGCGAAGGGGGCGGCAGTAATTATTTGCCAGGATTTTATGGCGACTTTGCGATGGCAGTGATGCCGGAAAAAGGAACTTTTTTCAACAACTTCTTTGCCGCCTATCAGGACGGCAGCGGCAAAACCGGCACGCTGTTGGAGATGCCGGGCATCATTCAGGCCACCGGAAAAAAAATACTCGGCGGTAATTACAGCTTTGGACTTTATCCGGGTTTGGTCGCAACAAAAGATCATAGCAACGGCAATACGATGGATCGAGTTGGCCTGGGCGATGCTTATCTGATTCCGGTTGCCCTGAATTGGCAATGGGAAAAGGTCACCGTTTTAGCCTTTGAAGGCATCGTTGCGCCAACCGGCTATTACGAAAAAGGCGCTTTAAATGCCGGCCGCAATATCTGGACCTTCGATCATATTCTGGCCTTAACCTGGCAATTGCCGGCAGAGAATGAACTATCAATAACCCTGGGTTATATGAACAACCTAAAAAACCCGCTTACCGACTATCGCAGCGGTGACGAGTTTCATTTTGATTATTCGCTGGGCCATTACCTCAAGCCGGAATTGGCCGTTGGCGTCACCGGCTCCCATTACCGTCAAATCGGTGCCGATCATGCGCCGGCCAATATTATCGCAGCGGAACGTAGTGAGGCGTCCAGCATTGGTCCTGTCGTGCTGTATACGCCTTACCTTTTTAACCGCGATATAACCATGTCGCTGAAATGGCTGCATGAATTCAATGTCCAGGGTCGTGCAAGCCAGGAATATCTGGTTTGGCGTGTGTTTATGGCTTTTTGAACTGATGGCTAGCGATGAAATACGCAGCGCTGTTTTAAATATACATTTTGAATTTGAGGCCCTTAACGTGATGCACCAACAATCCACCCGCACTTTGAGTCTATGAATATTAGACGAAAAATGGCGATAATCGTTGCCGCCAGCATTTTACTGACGGCGGTTCCCACCTCGATTCTGGTCTATCACTATGCCCAAACCAAAATTCTCGCCAATGAAATAAGCAAACTGCTCGAAATCACTCATCACCAGGCCGATAGCGCTGCCCAGCACTTCCTGGAAGCCAAGCCCAAACTGGAAGGCCTGGCCAGACTGCTGCAACAGGAATTGGCCCAGCCTGTCAAAATAGCTGAAATCGCCGAGTTTCATCGCTTGATGGAACGCAATGCTGACGGTGTCTGGCGCAATCGCAGGCCGCTTTTTAACGGCAGTATCGAGTCCGGGGTGTTTCTGCCATCCAATGCGCTTGAGTCGGATACGCAAAAAGTCATGCATCTGCGGATCAAGCGGGTAATGGATATCTTTGGCTCTGCAGCGAGCAAACATCTGGAAAATGTCTGGTATCTGTCGCCGCAACGTAGCGAGATCATTTTTGATGCGACATTTCCAAATTTCGCGTTCGACCAAAATGCGGCCAATGACTACACCGCGACGCCCTGGCTCACCTATACTTCACCGGAACTGAACCCGGAACGGACCTTTGGCTTTACCCCGCCGCTGTTTGACCCGGTGCCCAAGGTATGGATGGTCAGCGCAATTTATCCGCTCTATCTTGGCGACCAGTGGCTAGGATCGCTGGGCGAGGATCTGCAGCTCAGTAACGTCCTGGCCTTTGTTTTTCAGGATCAGCAGTTCTACGCAGGCACCCAACATTTTTTGCTGGATAAGCAGGGCGACTTTATTCTGGCCGGCAACTGGCAACAAGCCCTGGAAGCCCTGCCGGATTCAACTGCTTTCGACCTTGGCAACCAAGCCGAACTGAAAGCGCTGCTGCAGGCACCGGTACAGGACGATCCTCGCCTGCTTTCCGACACGGTAGTCGTCGACGGCAAAAACTATGTACTTATCGGCATGGCTTTGCAGCCGGTGGGCTGGCGGTACTTCACGCTGGTTCCTGTCGACGAGATTATGCAGTCTACCCGCCAGCTATTTTTTGTCCTGGTGGCCATTATTTGCTTCGTCAGCATCATGAGCGGCTTGCTGATCAGCGCCGCCGTCCACCGCAATGTGGTCAAGCGGATAAAGTTGCTGGCTGAAGCCATGCGCTTATATGAATCAGGTGAAAAACAGCATGGCGCTCACTTATTGCCCGGCACCGATGAAATATCGGTAGTGGCCAGAGAGTTCGGGGTGATGATGGACCGTATTGACAAGAATGTGCTGGATCTTCAAATCGCCAAGGACACGCTGCAAGCCAGCGAAGAACGCTGGAAGTTTGCTCTCGAAGGTGCCGGTGACGGCATGTGGGACTGGAACATCGCGAGCGGAGAAGCCTTTTTCTCGAAGCGCTGGAAGCAGATGATAGGCTATGAGGACCATGAATTTCCCGACCTGGCCTCCGCCTGGGAAGCGCAAATCCATCCCGAGGACCAGGCAACAGTCCGTCTCTGTCTTGAACACTACCTGGCCAGTCTCAACCCTGGCTATTACATCGAATTCCGCATGCGTCACAAGGACGGCAGCTGGAAATGGATTTTGGCCCGGGGCATGGTGGTAAGACGCGACCCCGAAGGCAAGCCGCTACGCATGGTAGGCAGCCATACGGACATAACGGAGCGCAAGTCAGCCGATGAGGAGCGCGACCGTCTGCTGAAAATCATTCAGGATTCGCCGTATTTTATTGGCATGGCCGACATGGAGGGCCATCTCAAGTATCATAACCTTGCCGCGCGCAGGATGCTGGGACTTGCCGATGATGCCGATATGTACACCTTGCAAATAAAAGACATGCACCCGGCCTGGGCTGCAAGGCTGATATCGGAAGAAGGCATTCCTGCGGTGCTTCGGGATGGTTCCTGGCAACGTGAGGTTTCCCTGCTGCACAGCGATGGTCACGAGATTTCAGTTTCTGAAGTCATTTTGCTGCATCGCGACAGCTTGGGTAAACCACAGTACATGTCGGCCACTATCAGAGACATCACCGATTTCAAACTATCAGAACTGGCCTTGCAGCAAGCTAAGGAGGCTGCCGAGCGGGTCGCCGCCAAGCTGCGCCTGAATGAAGAGAAATATCGCAAGCTCTTCAATGCCTCCCAAGATCCGGTTTTACTGGCTGATACTAGCGGCATTTTGGATTGCAATCCCGCGACGCTGAAATTGTTCGGTTATGCCTCGGTCGAAGAATTTTTCGGGCTGGCTTTCGCGCAACTGTCCCCAGATGTTCAGCCTGATGGACGGGATTCGTTAGCGCTGACCAACGACCTTATCAAAAAAACAATCTTATTGGGTCATGTACAGATTGAATGGCTGCACCAACGCGCCGACGGCACGAATTTCCCAGCTGAAGTATCGCTTTCGCGAGTGACTCTTAATGGCAAAACAGCGGTGCAGGCCGTCGTTCGTGATTTGAGCGAGCGCAAACGCATCGAGTCTGCGTTGATTGAAGCCAAGGAGTCCGCCGAGGCTCATGCCCAGTCCAAGTCCGAATTCCTCGCCAACATGTCGCACGAAATCAGGACGCCGATGAACGGGATCATTGGCTTATCGAAGCTGGCGCTCAATAAGGCGGTGTCGGACGAGGTGCGGGACTACCTGCAGAAAATCAGCAGTTCCTCAGAAAGCCTGTTGGGCATTCTCAACGATATCCTCGATTTCTCGAAGATAGAAGCAGGAAAACTCAGCATTGAACATAGGCCTTTCAATCTGCTCACTTTGCTCGACAATCTGCACAAGCTGTTCTCTGTAGGCGCTGAAGAAAAACACCTGAACTTTAGCATAGAGATGATTTCCGAGCTGCCCGGAGACATGATAGGTGATGCGTTGCGCCTCCGGCAAATCCTCTCGAATCTGCTGGGCAACGCGATAAAATTCACCGCTCAGGGCCAAATCATACTCAAGGTGCAACTGCTGAATTCGGAGCCAGGCCAGGCCAGAGTGCGCTTCAGTGTGGAAGATACCGGCATCGGCATCAGTCCGGAAGATCAGGTCAAACTGTTCCTGCCGTTTAGCCAGGTAGACAGTTCCATTACCCGTCGCTTCGGCGGCACCGGCTTGGGTCTGGCGATCAGCCATAGCCTGTTGCAACTGATGGGCAGTGATTTCCATGTCGAAAGCCTTCCCGGTGTAGGCAGCTGCTTCAAATTTGAACTGGTTATGGGCTTGTCGGCTCTAGCCAGTCAACACATAGCAGAACTACCCGACCCGGCATGGGGCGATTCCGGCAAACTGCTGCTTGGCAAACGGGTTCTGGTGGCCGAAGACAATCTGATCAATCAACAGGTTGTGGGGGAATTTCTCAAGTTGTCGGGCATTACCGTAGCGTTAGCTAATAATGGTATCGAGGCGCTGGAACTGCTGGAGCATGACGAGTTTGATGCGGTATTGATGGATATGCACATGCCTGTCCTGGATGGCTTTGAAGCAAGCAAATTGATCCGCAGCCAAGTCCGCTTTGCAAGGCTTCCTATCATCGCGCTGACGGCTGGTGTCACCAAAGAGGAACAGGATAGATGCATGGCGACAGGCATGAACGATTTCATCGCTAAACCTATCAATCCGCAGCAACTGCTATCGACGCTGGTGCATTGGCTCTTACCTGTTTTAGAGCCTGTTGTGACTGCCGAAGCGTTCGAAGAAAAAACGTTCGGCAGTATGGATCTGCCAGGTTTCGACTTACAAAATTTATTAGTCATGCTGGGTAATAATGAGGAGCTTGCTAAACATTTTCTGTTTGATTTCATGGCAAGCATGAAAACTTTGTCCTGCGAGATCGAAGCGTTGCTTACTGTGGGTGACTTGGCGTCAGCCAAGGAACTGGCGCACAAGATTAAAGGCGTTTCCGGCAACATCGGCGCGGTGCGACTGTATGCTGCTGCCGAGGTATTGGAAGCCGAGCTCTATAGAGGATCGTCTGCCACTTTTATTGAATTTAATACAGCGTTTAACCAGGCCATGGCAGCCATAGCCGCAATGCCTCAACCCGAACAGCTGATATCCACAACCCATGGCAATGCTGATGGGTTAAAGCGTAGCATAGCCGAACTTGATGAACTGCTTCAAGGCAACAGTTTTATCTCCGAAGCCTTGTTGAACACGCTCAAGCCTGAGCTGTATGATGAGCAGCTGGATCTGTTTGCCCGGTTATGTCGGCAGGTCAGTGACCTGAACTATCAACAAGCTCGCAAGCTTCTACGTCAGCTTGCCGAGCTATGCGACAAGCTGGAGAGTTAATTGTCAGAGCCAATTAATAAATAAAAAATTAACAGTTTTTGCACTGTGCGAAACCTAAGTAACGGGGCTTGCAAGCCCCGTTACGCATTGTATTGATTTATTTCGTGTGACAGCCTCGTACGGAAATTTTTACCAGTGAACATTTAAATATTAACGACCTAATGCCTATTCGCAACTTGACTGAGCTAACTTTTTTACTGGGCTGGAAGCAGCTCGGCCTTGCTGCGCTCTATCTGCTGTTTGGTTATGTCATTATTCATAATTTCACCAACCATAATATAGTCTGTACGGTTTGGCCGGGCAGCGGCCTGGCGCTCGCCGTGTTGCTGCTGGGCGGCAGGCGTTATATCTGGGGAGTGTTGCTCGGTGCGCTGGTGCTTAACATCGTTACCAATCATTCACTGTGGGCGATAACCGGCATGACCCTGACTAATGTCCTGGAGGCGTATTTAGCTGCTGAACTGCTGACGCGTAACGGGTCGGCCATCTTGTCTATGCACACCTTACGAGACTATCTGCGTTTGCTTTTCTGGGGCGGCGGAGTTGCCAGTATCTTCGGCGCGCTGCTTGGCAGTGTATCGATATTGTTGGCAGGTTATATCACCCCGAACGACTACTTTCAGAATGTGGTGCATTGGTGGATGGGCGATGTACTGGGTGTGGTGCTGTTTACACCATTAATCCTGGTGTTTTTCCAGAACAAATTTCGCAATATTACTACAAGGCAACTGCTTGAAGGCCTGTTGCTGCTCGGCATAACGGTTATGGTCGGGCAGCTTATTTTTTTCGATAGTTTTCACGGCTATTTCAGCGATACCCCCAAAGGCTATTTGATGTTCTTGTGCGTTACCTGGGTGGCGATCCGTCTGGGTATTCAGTGCGTGGTTTTTATCATGCTGATCATTGCGACTCAAGCCTTAATCGGCGCTTATCTGGAAGTCGGCATTTTTGCCCATGATATTGTCCGGGCTAATCTTTTCAATTACTGGGCGTACATGCTGGTGCTGTCCGTGGTCGGCATGGTGATATCGACCCATGTTCATGAACTCAAACAGGCGCTCGCCAATCTGCAATTAAAAGACACTGCGCTTAACGTGGCCGCCAACGGTATTGTGATCATGGACCTGAAAGGCCGTATCGAATGGGCCAATCAGGCTTTTTGCAAGCTGACCGGCTTCAGCCGGCATGATGCCTATGGCCAGAATCCCAGAGAGCTGGTGAACTCCGGCTATCAGGATAAGGCTTATTACCAGACGATGTGGTCCACTATTACCGCCAATAAAATATGGCACGGTGAACTGGTCAACCGTCGCAAGGACGGTTCTTTGTATAACGAGGAAATGACCATTACGCCACTGATTAATAAACAGGGCGAGATTGAGCATTTTGTCGCGGTAAAGCAGGATATTACCGAACGCAAGCGCATGGAGCAACAACTGCGCGACAGTCATACATTTAATGTTTGCACCCTTAACTCGCTGACTTCGCAGATCGCGGTACTGGATAAGCAAGGCGTTATCGTTGCAATCAACAGCGCCTGGCAACGCTTTGGCGAGGAAAATGGATTGCTGTCCTCCGGGCAGTATATGCTGGGTTTTAATTATCTGGACACCTGTAAAAATTCCTTTGCGGTAGATGATGCCGATCAGGGCAATTTTGCCCGGAAAGGCATAGTAGCGATACTCAACGGCGAGCAGAACTTGTTTCAACTGGAATATCCTTGTCATTCGCCGAAGCAGCAACGCTGGTTCCGGATGAGCGTATCGCCCTTGCACGATGCCGATCACGGCGTGGTGGTCAGTCATGAAAACATCACCGAGCGCAAGTTGGCGGAACAGGCACTGCTGGAAGCCAAGGAAGCAGCAGAAGACCTGGTGCTGGCCAAATCCCAATTTTTGGCCACTATGTCACACGAAATCCGCACGCCGATGAACGCGATTATCGGCCTCTCGCAATTGGCGCTGAACAAAACACTATCCGCTGAAATCCGTGATTACCTGGAAAAGATTTACAGTTCTTCAAACAGCCTGCTAGGCATAGTTAATGATATTCTTGATTTTTCCAAACTGGAAGCAGGGCGATTCATCATCGCCCACAGTCCGTTTGATCTTGATGCGGTGCTGGACAAGCTTGGCAAACTGTTTATTGACCGTGCGCTGGAGAAGAATCTGGCGTTCACGATCGAGGCTGCGCCAGATGTTCCACGCAATCTGGTCGGCGATAGCCTGAGACTGCAGCAGGTTTTAATTAATCTGCTGGGTAATGCTCTGAAGTTTACCGAACAAGGCTCGGTCAGCTTGAGCATTACTGTCTCGCAGCTAGACCAGTCGCAGGTTCGGCTGTTGTTTTGCGTTGCCGATACCGGCATAGGCATGACGGATATTGACCGAGTAAAACTATTCCAGCCCTTCAGTCAAGCGGATGTTTCGATCACCCGCGGTTTTGGCGGAACAGGTTTAGGGCTGGCGATCAGCCATAACCTGTTAAAGCTGATGGGCAGTGACTTTACGGTAACCAGCATAGTCGAGCAAGGTAGCCGTTTTAGCTTCGAGTTATTGCTGGGCGTGTCGTCTTCATCCCTTTCGATCCAGTCGGCCGTTCCGTCTTTGGGAGATTTTAGCCCAATACTTGCCGGTTTCCGGGTACTGGTGGCCGAAGACAATCTGATCAATCAGCAGGTTGTATACGAATTTCTCAAGTTGTCGGGAGCTGTTGTCGAAATTGCCAATAACGGCAGGGAGGCGCTGGCCTTGCTGGAACAAGGCCGGTTTGATGCGGTGTTGATGGACGTGCAAATGCCGATGCTGGATGGTTTTGAGACCACCAAACTGATACGCAGCCAATCCCGTTTTGCCGAACTTACTGTCATCGCGCTGACGGCGGGCGTAACCAAAGAGGAACGGGAGTGTTGCGTAGCCTCAGGCATGAACGATTTCATCACCAAGCCGATTAATCCGGAAAAACTGATAGCTACGCTGGTGCAATGGATAAAACCGGACCGGAAGACAGTTGCTGTTGAAACCAGGCTGGAAACGGTGGACAGTATGGTTAATTTTCCGGACTTCCAACTGAAAAATTTATTAGTGCTGCTGGGCAATAACCAGCCGCTTGCTACCCGGATGCTGCTTTCCTTCAGGGAAGGTATGGCAAATTTATCCGATGAAATCGAAGCCCTGCTCACGGCCGGTGATGTGGCGTCGGTCAAAGCGCTGCTACACAAGCTTAAAGGTGCGTCGGGCAATATCGGTGCGCTGCGGCTTTATGATGCAGCCGAAAGATTGGAAACAAAACTGGACGGTGAGCTGGCTGTTGACGAGTTCAATCGCTTTAAAGTCGTGTTTGACCAGACGATGTCGGTCATCGCCGCAGCGTCTCAGTCTGACGTTCCGATAGTTGCAAGCGGTGGCAATAGCAACGCATTAACGCAGTGCGCCACCGAACTCGACCGACTGCTAGCGGGCAACGATTTTATTTCAGAAGCTTTGCTAAGTTCACTCAAGCCCCATCTGGCTTTAGAACAGATTGATCCGTTTACCCGGCTATGCAAACAGATCAATGATCTTAATTATCGACAAGCGCGCAAGAGTTTACAGCAGCTTGCCGGACTATAAAGCCGAAGATCCAGCTTCGCGTAAAACCCTATACTCAGGAGAGTTAATGTCCGAAAAAATCAATAAAAATGAAGAAAATAATGGGCTAAAAATGGGCTGTCTTATTATGCGAATACTCTTGTCTCTCTGTGTTTACCCGCCCACAGCTCAGGCTGAGTTATTCGACTGGAGCGCCACTGAAATTCAATACCTGCATGGCGATGGCTATCAAATGCCCAAAAATGGCAGCGACATCAGCCGCTCGATTATCACCTTGAGCCATGCTGACGGCTGGGCGCTGGGTCGTAATTTCTTTTTTATGGACACCCTGATTTCCGATCATGGCGAAGTCTCGCAAGTGAATCTCTACGGCGAGTTTTACAGCTATTTAAGTCTCAGCAAGATGACTGGAACACCTTTAGCTTACGGTTTTTTAAAAGACCTGAATATAAGCGCAGGCGTCAATGCCGGCGAAAATATGGACAGTGTCTTCAGCGGTACGCGCATCATACTTTACGGAGTAGCCGTTGATTTTAACCTGCCCGGATTTAAGCTGTTGACTGTCGATTTTTTGCGTCATGATGTGTTGGACCCCGTTTATCTGGGCAGTTCCTGGCAAATCACACCGGTCTGGAAATTACCGTTTGCAATAGCCGGCATGCATTGGAGCCTGGAAGGCTTTATCGATTTTATTGGCGATAAAGGCTCTCGCTATGCGGGCAATATCCTCGCTCAACCTCAGATAAGACTGGATATTGGCGAGTTCTGTGGGGTCAGTAATCAGCTTTATGCCGGTATTGAGTATCAGTACTGGCATAACAAATACGGTGTGAAAGGCTTGGACGAAAGCCTGCCCCAGGCCTTGCTGCTTTGGAAATTTTAGAGGATTGACTATGCGTATCATTAATTTACTACTGATCCTGCTTTGCTGTGGCGTGGTTCAGGCAGAATCTGTAAAGCCTGTCTACATCGGACTGGATGCCGAATTTGACTATCAGGGCAGCACTTCGGCGGAAGCGATAGAGCAAGGGATACTGATTGCTATCGAGGAAATCAATAAAGCCGGCGGCGTGTTAAATAATCGTCCGTTGGCCTTAATAAAACGCAGCAATCATGCGGTGCCGGCACGCAGTATCGTCAATATTGAAGAGTTGGCGGCCAACCCTGATGTTGCTGCGGTATTTTGCGGCCGCTTTAGCCCGACGGTGCTGGAATCGTTGGCAAGCATTCATCGATTACAGATACCGTTGCTGGATCCGTGGGCGGCGGCCGATGGCATAGTCGATAACGGCTATAAACCCAATTATGTGTTCCGTCTTTCCTTGCGTGATAATTGGGCAATGCAGACGATGATTCCCTATGCCGGGATTAAAAACACGCCTAATTTAGGCTTGCTGTTACTAAACACCAGTTGGGGACGCAGCAATCTGCAGGCTGCAGAAGCTTATGTCAAGCAGCATCAAAAATACCGGATTGTCGCCACACATTGGTTCAACTGGTCCGACGAATCCTTGCTGGAAAGCTATCTGGCTCTTTATCAGGCAGGCGCTCAGGTTATAATTTTAGTCGGTAACGTTGGTGATGCGATTAAGCTGGTGCACGTGGAAAATAGTCTTCCGGAATCACAACGCTTGCCTATTATCAGTCATTGGGGTGTCACCGGCGGTGAGTTTAACGGCAGTGATTTACAAGCGCTGGATTTTTCCGTTGTACAAACTTACAGCTTCTTCGGTAAACAGGAACCGGCGGCGCTTTACGTACTGGCTGCCGCTAAGCGTTTATTTAATGTCGCAGATGCGCGCCATTTGGCTTCGCCGGTAGGCGTGGCGCATGCCTATGACTTAACGCATATTCTGGCTCAGGCCATCAATCGAGCGGGCGGTCTGGATCGCGCAAAAATCCGGTCGGCGTTGGAGCAGGTTAAAAACTACCGGGGCCTGATCAAGACCTATAGTCAACCCTTTACCGCCGAGCGTCACGACGCTTTAAGTCCAGCCGATGTATTTATGGCCAAGTATGCTGCAGACGGGGCTATCGAGCCTGTGCCGAAAATTATTCGGCGGCGCTGACTCTGGGATATAACATGCATTGCTTGCGAGACTGGCTTGGCCATAGCCTGGCGAACCGAATTATGGTTTATGCCCTTTTTTCAATACTGATCTTCAGCTTGCTGGTCGGTGCGGGTTCCTTTTGGGTGGTTTACCGGCTTCTTCAGCAGCAAGTCCATGTGCAACTGCATTCGGAGTTGCAGCGGGCAACACTGGAGCTTGATCATCTGTTGGTCGATGCGACCGTCAGTCTTCAGGCATTAGCCGATAGCCCACTGCTGTCCAATGCCTTGACTGATTCGGTAGGGCGCGAAACCTATCTGAAGCCGTTTTTTCTGGGGCACAGTCTGGCAAAACAGCCGGATACGGATTTGTTGCTGGTCGATTTCCAAGGCCAGATTTTGCTTGCCAATACTGCAGAGAACAGGTCTGTCGCGCAAGACTCAGTCCTGATAGCCCGCGCGCTGACGGAAAGTATTCCGGTCTCGGCAATCAGTGAAGATAACTGCTTGGTCATTATTTATCCTATCCTATTTCCCATCACTGGCACGACCGAAGGCGCTGTTGTTTACCGGGTGCATTTAACGCCCTGGGTTCAGACTATCAATCTGCGCTTGAATACCCGGCTTAACCTGCTGTGCAACAGTTGTCCCGGCACGGACAAAGCTTTTGACAACAGTTTGGTTAAGATGGAGCAAATACTGACTTTACCCTCACCTATTGAGCAATTGGCCTTCAAAATCAGGGTTGTTCAACAGCAGGATCAGGCGGTGGCGCCGCTCCAGAAAATGATGGGCTGGTATATCGGTTGCGCGCTGATTTTGATATTGGCCGCAACCTGGATGGCTCGCCGTATCGCCCGCCAGCTCACTTCGGGCTTGCTGGCTTTGGTGAAAGGCACCAACGCGATAAGCGATACGGCTGACCTCGTCGATCACCAGATGCAGGTCGAAAGCAGCGATGAGATCGGGCAACTGGCTTTAGCGTTGAACCATTTACAAAAACGCTTGCGTCGGTCCTATCTTGAATTGGAGGACAAAGTCACCGAACGAACGGCGGCTTTGACGATAGCCGAGCAGGCTGCGCGGGCATCATCGGATTATGCGCGCAGCCTGCTCGAAGCCAGTCTGGATGCATTGGTAATGATTAGTCCGCAAGGCAAAATCACCGACGTTAATCAGGCCTCCGAACGGTTGATTGGGCTGTTTCGGAAACAGCTGATCGGCAGCGACTTTTCCGATTATTTCACCGATAGGCTTAAGGCGGGTTTGGCTTATCAGCAGGTTTTTTCTGACGGGAAAATTACTGATTATCCGCTGACGATAAAGCATGTGCTCGGCCAGTGTACCGACGTGCTCTATAATGCGACTGTCTATTACAATGAGAATGGCGAGATTGAAGGTATTTTCGCGGCGGCCCGCGATGTGACCCGCCAAAAACAGATTGAACATGAATTAGTGCAGGCTAAAGTTTTAGCAGAAGCGGCTAATCAGGCAAAGAGCGAGTTTCTTGCCACTATGTCGCACGAGATACGCACGCCGATGAACGCGATCATCGGCCTTTCTCAGTTGGCGCTGAACAAGGAATTGTCGGTCGACATCCGGGATTATCTGGGAAAGATTTACAGTTCCTCCAACAGTCTGTTAGGCATACTTAATGACATCCTCGACTTTTCCAAACTGGAAGCCGGACGCATGACCATCGCTTACAGCCCGTTCGATCTTGATATCATGCTGGATAAGCTCGGCAAACTGTTTGCTGATCGCGCAATAGAAAAACGCCTGGATTTTATCCTAGACGTTGCGGCCGATGTCCCTCGTAACTTGGTCGGTGATAGCCTCAGGCTGCAACAGGTACTGGTCAATCTGCTCGGTAACGGCATCAAATTTACCGAGCACGGTTCGGTCGTGCTGAACATTACGGCTCAGCAAACAGATCAAGCGCAGACCCGATTATTGTTCTGCGTTTCCGATACCGGTATCGGCATGTCGGACCGTGATTGTGAAAAGCTGTTCCACCCGTTCAGTCAGGTGGACAGTTCGATCACCCGACGTTTTGGCGGCACCGGGATGGGGCTGGCGATCAGTCAGAATCTGTTGCAGTTGATGGGCAGTGAATTTTCACTGACAAGTTCCCCCGGTCAAGGCAGTCGCTTTGGCTTCGAACTGTTGCTGGGTGTCTCGTCGGGGACTGTTCAGCAAAACTCGGGAACAGCGCGTCCGGAGCTGGTCGATGTTGGCAAGGTGCTGGTTGGCAAACGGGTTCTGGTGGCGGAGGATAATCTTATCAATCAGCAGGTAGTCTGTGAGTTTCTTAAATTATCCGGTGTCGTCGTCGAGCTCGCCAATAACGGCAGTGAGGCCCTGTCCCTGCTAAAGCTTCGTGAGTTTGATGCGGTGCTGATGGATATGCACATGCCGGTGCTGGATGGCTTTGAGACAATCAAACGGATACGCAGTCAGCCGCGCTTTGTAAAACTTCCGGTCATCGCGTTGACGGCCGGCGTAACCGAAGAGGAACAACGGCGCTGCCTGGCTTACGGCTTGAACGACTTTATCAGTAAGCCGATCAATCCGGAAATACTGCTAGCTACACTCTTGCAGTGGATAAAGCCGGCCGCCGCAGAGCTTGAGCCGATCACTCAAATGCAGCCCACTATCGGCAATCTGCCAGGATTTGACCTGCACAATTTATTGGCGATGCTGGGCAATAATCAGCAGCTTGCAACAAAGTTGCTGATAGAGTTCATGGCCAGCATGAAGGATTTATCCGGCGAAATTGAAGCGCTGCTGACGGTGGGCGAAAAAGGCCCAGCAAGGGAGTTGGTACATAAACTTAAAGGGGCGTCCGGTAACATGGGGGCGATTCGATTACATGCCGCTGCCGAATCTCTGGAAGCAGAGCTTGAAGCAGGACTATCCGCTGCCACCCTGATTACTTTCAACGAAGCATTCGCGCAGACGATGACGGCTATCGCCGCGCTGCATCAACCCGAAGCCCTGTTGCTAAACACCGGCAATAGTTCAGCGTTACAGCGTAGCGTAGCCAAACTTGACCAGTTGCTTGCAGGCAATGATTTTATTTCCGAAGTCTTGTTGAACAGCTTCATACCTCATTTGACCCAGGATCAGCTGGCGCTGTTTACAACATTGCGTAAGCAGATAGCCGCGCTTGATTATGACGAAGCACGCAAAATTCTAAGTCAGCTCGCAGCACTTGTCGGTAAAGGATAAAGCGTGGGTACCGAGTTATCAGAAAACAGTTTTGACTTGACGGCATTTCTAAAAGGCCTGACTACCCGGCCAGGTATTTACAAGATGCTTGATCAGCAGGGCGAGATTATTTATATCGGTAAGGCCAAGAACCTTAAAAATCGGGTTTCCAGCTATTTCAAAAAACAAACGGCCTCGGTTAAACAGCAGGCGATGGTGGGTCGGATTGCGAGTATTGAAGTCACGATCACGCATACCGAAGGCGAGGCCTTATTGCTGGAATGTCAGCAAATTAAGCGTCATAAGCCCCGTTACAATATCTGCTTGCGGGATGATAGATCTTATCCCTATATCTTCTTGTCAGAGCATGATTATCCTCAGATTACACTGCATCGCGGTGCAAAAAAGCTTAAGGGTAAATATTTTGGCCCTTATCCGGGCATAGGTGCGATCAAGGACAGCCTGAAACTACTGCAACGGATTTTTCCGGTCCGGCAATGTGATGATACTTTTTACAATAATCGTTCCAGGCCCTGTTTACAGTATCAGATAGGGCGGTGCCCTGCGCCCTGCGTCGGTTTAATCGATAAGGCACGCTATGCGCAGGATGTAGACAATACGGTGCTGTTTCTGGAAGGCAAAGGCGGTCTACTGATCGATCAGTTAATTATCAACATGGAGCAGGCGGCGGCTAATCTCCAATATGAACAGGCAGCGGGATTTAGAGATCAAATAACAAAATTGCGCTCGGTACTGGAAAAGCAATTTGTCCACGGTGAGCGGGGCGATGTCGATATTATCGCCTGCGCGACTAAAACCGGCGTGGCCTGTGTGCAGGTGTTTTTTATCCGTAACGGGCAGCATCTGGGCAACAAGGTATTTTTCCCGAAGAGTGCCGCTGAGCATGATCCGGCTGCTGTTGTACAGGCGTTTATTCCGCAATACTATCTGGATAAAAGTGTGCCTCATGAGTTGATCGTCAGTCATGAACCTGAAGAAACTGCTTTGTTAATGGAGGTGCTCTCGGCCCAGGCTAAGCATGCGGTCGTTATATCGCCAAGCGTCAGAGGTGAGCGGTTAAAATGGCTGCAGCTGGCTTGTACCAACGCCGAAAATTCGCTATTGAGCAAGTTATCTGATAAACAGGGCATGCAGGCTCGCTATATCAGCCTGCAGCAGGAATTAGGCTGCAAGGAGTTGCCGAAACGTCTGGAATGCTTTGATATTAGCCATACCCAGGGTGAGCAGACGGTTGCATCCTGCGTGGTTTTTGATCGGGACGGGCCGGTTAAATCGGCTTATCGCCGGTTTAATATAGAAGGCATTACCGGCGGCGATGATTATGCGGCCATCCATCAGGCGGTGTTCAGGCGATTTAAGCGGCTAAAACAGGGCGAACACGAGGCGCCGGATATCTTATTTATAGATGGTGGCAAAGGTCAGGTGCATGAAGCGCAAAAGGCATTGGCGGAATTAGACATAAACAATGTTATGATAGTGGGCGTTTCCAAAGGGCCGGACAGAAAGCCCGGTATGGAGAAGCTGATCCTGGTGGAGCAGGCGCAGCCAATCAATATAAGTCCGGGGGCTAGCGGATTGTTGTTAATTCAGCATATCCGTGATGAAGCGCACCGGTTTGCGATAACAGGACACAGACAACGCCGGGGCAAGGCTAAAAAACAATCGCTTATGGAGGCTATTCCAGGATTGGGGCCTAAACGGCGACAGATTTTATTGAAACAATTTGGGGGCCTGCAAGGTATTACGCAGGCCGGTGTGGATGCACTTTGCAGCGTGGACGGCATCAGTCGTCAGCTGGCACAACGGATTTACGAGCTATTTCATCATCAAGATGATAATTGAATTTAATATACCTACCAATCTCACGCTATTAAGAATTGCGTTAATACCGTTATTAACCGTGATTTTTTATCTGCCGTGGGAATATGCCAATGTTGCCAGCATGCTGATTTTTTTAGCGGCGGGCATTACGGATTGGCTGGACGGCTATTTGGCTAGAAAATTACAGCTGGAGACGCCGTTTGGGGCTTTTTTAGACCCGGTGGCGGATAAACTGATGGTGGCTATGGTTTTGGTGCTGATAGTTCAGCAACAGGGTAGTCCTTATTTGGCGATTCCTGCGGCCGTGATAATCGGCAGGGAAATAACGATTGCATCTCTACGGGAATGGATGGCAGAAATTGGTCAGCGCGCGCATGTCAAGGTTTCCCAGTTAGGAAAATGGAAAACCTCAGCGCAAATGCTGGCGATCGGCATGTTGTTATATCGTGAGGATTTGCTGGGCTTACCGATCAATTATTGCGGTTATGGCTTATTGTATATCGCGGCGATATTGACTTTATGGTCGATGATTAATTATTTAAGGGCAGCACTGGCTGTGTTGACTGCTAAATAAATATTGTTACTCTTGAGCCTTTAATTTATAGGCTGCTTGAATTTTCACTCACAACCCAATACAGCGCATTGAATCAGCTGTGAAAGAAGAACATGGATCAGGAAATAGAAGATACTCAGGAAAAATCTAAGGTGCAGGATGAAATATTGCAATCGGCCTTGAAATTGTTTGCCGAAAAAGGTTATTTCAATACCTCGCTAATCGATATTAAAGACGCGGCAGGACTACAATCCACCGGCATTATTTATCAGCACTTCAAAACCAAGCAGAGGATTGCAGAGCAATTATATACTGACATTCTTGGCAGTTTAAGTTGCTCGATCGATGACATAAGCGCTAACCATGAAAAAGCCTCAGAGCAATTACGGGGCATCGTCGATTTGTTATTCAAATTAACGGATGAAGCACCCGATGTGATGCGATTTTTGATGCTAGTCAAAATCAGTGAGTTTTTGCCGGAAGTCAGGCCACTACATGAATCGGCTGCCCACCTAAAAATCATCGGGATTATTGAAAATGGCATCAAGGCGGAAGAAATCCGCACGATGACTCCACAATTAGGCTACACCCATTTTTTCGGTATTATTGATAATACGCTACGGCTAAAATTGAACGGTTTTCTTGACCGGAAAGCCGATTTTTATCAATTGCAAGCCTGGCTTGCGGCGTGGAATACTATTGCCAAAAAGTGATGATTGCTTAGTAACTCGCAATAAATAAATCACCACTCCAGAAATAGTCTTGTTAACAAGGCTGTTTTCGCCTTTTGGCGGTATTTACGATAGAATGCCAAATATGCATCAGTAAGCTTAGGAATGTTATTTTTCTGAGTATTGAAATCATCCGGCAGGATGTGTGAAAGTTTATGTAATCAATATGGAGCAAATTTATGTCCTGGAATGAGCCTGGCGGCGATAAGAAAGACCCCTGGAGTGGTCGTGGTGACCAAAAAGGGCCACCTGACCTAGATGAAGCAATACGTTCATTGCAAGAAAAGTTAGGCGGGTTCTTTGGCGGCGGCAAAGACGGTGATGACAGCTCTTCCGGACTTCCGCCGTTGAAAAGCATCGGCTTTGTCGCAGCAGGCGCAATCGTGTTATGGGGCTTAAGCGGCTTTTATATTATCGATGAGGGTACGCATGGCATTGAAACCCGTTTTGGTCGTTATGTTGCGACAACACAATCAGGGTTGAACTGGCATTTTCCTGCGCCTATCGAGCAGGTTAGCGTCGTGGATGTCAAGCAACAGCGGTTTATCGAAGTCGGTTATCGTAGCGGCGGCAATGAACGGACGCTGGGTTCTGTACCTAAAGAAGCGTTAATGCTGACCAAAGATGAGAATATTGTCGATGTGCGTTTGGCGGTTCAGTATCAGGTTAAGGACGCAAAGGACTTTATTTTCAATGTAGTCAATCCTGCGGCTACCTTGAAACAGGTCACTGAAAGTGCGCAACGTGGCGTGGTTGGCAGCAGCAAAATGGATTTTGTATTGACCGAGGGTCGTAGCGAAATCGTGGCACAGATTAAAAAGGAAATTCAGGATGTAATGGATAGCTATAAGTCCGGCATTCAGGTTACCAGTGTCAACCTTCAGGATGCCCAACCGCCTGAACAGGTGCAAAATGCATTTGAAGATGCGATCAAGTCGCGTGAAGATGAGCAACGCTTGATTAACGAGGCTGAAGCCTACTCCAATGACGTGGTGCCTAAAGCACGCGGCGCTGCTGCAAGAAAACTGCAGGAAGCCGAAGGCTATAAGGAGCAGGTTATTGCTCAGGCGGAAGGTGAATCCAGTCGTTTTTTAAAATTACTGGGGGAATATACTAAAGCTCCGGATGTAACCCGAAAACGGCTATATATAGAGTCTATGGAAGATGTATTTTCCGAAACGAATACGGTGATGGTTGACGTTAAAGGCGGTAATAACATGCTTTATTTACCCTTGGATAAAATGATCCAGCATCAGCCTGCGAGCCAACCCGCTACTGTTTCTCAAAGTTCCACAGAACAATCTGCTCAAACAGCCGTTGAATCTTCGCCGCCTGCTGTGCGAACTTCAACGCGCGGCCGTGACGTAAGGGGACGCTAATGACACAGAATAAAATTTGGGTAAGTCTTGCAGCCGTGTTGGTTATCGGCATGATGTGCATGTTTAGCGTCAACGAAACAGAAAAGGCAATCAAGTTTCGCCTGGGCGAGATCGTCAAGAATGATTACGAACCCGGCTTGCATTTTAAATGGCCGTTTATCAATAACGTAAAAAAGTTTGATAAACGTATTCAAACGATGGAAGCCAAGCCGGAGCGCTTTTTAACGGCTGAAAAGAAAAACGTTATTGTTGATTCTTTCGTTAAATGGCGGATCGGTGATGTAACCACGTTTTATACGGTGGTTGCCGGTGATGTCGACCAGGCTAATTTACGTCTGGATCAAATTGTTAAAGACGCTTTCCGGGGTGAATTCGGCAAGCGAAATATTCAGCAATTGGTGTCGACGGATCGTCAGGCTATTCGCGAAATTTTGATTAAAAACACTAAGCCACTTGCGGCAGACTTGGGCATGGAAATTGTTGATGTTCAGGTCATGCGCATTGATTTGCCGGACGAAGTCAGCAGTTCGGTATTCCGTAGAATGGAAGCCGAGCGTGAGCGTGTCGCCCGTGAGTTCCGTTCGCAAGGAGCGGAAGCCGCAGAAAGAATTCGTGCAGATGCCGATAGGCAACGGGTTGTTACGATGGCTAATGCGTTTAAGGATGCGGAAATTCTGCGTGGTGAAGGCGATGCAAAATCGGCTGAAATCTATGCTAAAGCCTATGGTGCGGACACTGAATTCTTTACCTTTTATCGCAGCTTGAATGCTTATAAAAAGACTTTTTCGAGTTCAAGCATGATGGTGCTTGATCCCGATTCCGATTTCTTTAGATATTTTAAACAGCAAAAATAGTAAATAATTTTAGAAAATAGAATACAGATGACAAGGCTTTGACCGATAAGCATTCATTTGAAAGCCCATAAGCAAGCCTTACTATGACTTTTAAAAAATCCGTTTAAATCCGACTAATCTGTGTTCCATTATTATAAATAGTATTTGCTGAAGAGATTCCCCAAGCTTTAAGCTGGGAACCCGTAACCAACGCTCCGCATGCGGGGCGTTTTGTTTGAGTGGACATACAAAACATGCAACAAAAAGACTCTTGGCTTTTGCCTGACGGCATAGATGAGATTTTGCCGGAAGAGGCCAGGCAGCTTGAAAGCTTGCGCCGTAAGATACTGGACACCTTCGCGTGCTGGGGCTATGAATTAGTCATTCCTCCATTCATCGATTATCTGGATTCCTTATTGACCGGTTCAGGGCATGACCTGGAATTGCAGACTTTCAAGCTGACCGATCAGATAAGCGGAGAAATGCTGGGGGTCAGGGCGGACATGACGCCGCAGGTTGCCCGAATTGATGCGCATAATATTAATGCCGAGTGGCCGACCCGTCTTTGTTACGCAGGTACTATTTTGCACACCAAAGGCGATCCGCTCGAAAAAACCCGAAGCCCGATGCAGATAGGCGCCGAACTTTATGGTCATGCCGGTAAGGAAAGCGATGTAGAAGTCATACGCCTGATGCTGGAAATGCTGGCGATGTCCGGTTTGCAAAATGTGCATCTCGATTTGGGCCATGTCGGCATCTATCGGGCACTATCAAAGCAGGCCGGATTAACAGACGCGCAGGAAGCCGAGTTGTTTGACGTGTTGCAGCGCAAGGCCAGGCCGGAGTTATCGGAATTGATGGCAGCTTATGCTATCGATGATCGGCTAAAGGCGATGTTTCTGAAACTGCCGGAACTGAATGGCGGCAAGGAAACGATAGAGAAAGCCCGAGTCGTGTTAGCGACTGCGAATGGTGAAGTCAAACAGGCTTTAGCGGACTTGGAAGCTATTGCGGAAACATTGTCGGGACATTTTCCGTCGCTGCCAATCAGTTTCGATTTGGCTGAATTACGGGGTTATCATTATCACACCGGTGTGGTTTTTGCGGCTTTCGTGCCGTCGGTAGGTAGGGAGATTGCCCGAGGCGGCCGTTATGACAATATCGGCGCGATCTTCGGACGCGCGCGACCTGCGACCGGTTTTAGTGCGGACTTGAAAGTATTGTCGGCCTTAGGTAAAAGCGCATACAAAAATGAACCGCAAGCCCTGATTTTCGCTCCGGATCTTATAGATGCGGCGTTGACTGAGAAAATCAGGGATTTACGCGCCGAAGGTTTAGCCGTTGTTCAGCAATTGCCGGGGCAAATCGGTACTGCAGAAGAACTTAAATGCACCGCTGTGTTGAAACAAGATCATCAAAATTGGGTCGTAAGATCCTTAAGCTTGGAATAATTATGGGAAAAAATGTCGTAGTCATCGGCACTCAATGGGGTGACGAAGGAAAAGGTAAGCTGGTTGATCTGTTAACGGAGCAGGCGGAAGCTGTGATTCGTTTTCAGGGCGGTCATAATGCAGGACATACGCTGGTTATAAATGGCGAAAAGACGGTTTTACATCTTATTCCGTCTGGCATTCTCAGGGCAAATGTACAGTGCATGATAGGCAATGGCGTGGTTTTATCACCGAATGCGTTGTTGGAAGAAATTGAGATACTTGAAAAAGCCGGCATTTCTGTTAGAAACAGATTATTGATCAGCGAAGCCTGTACGCTGATATTGCCGGTTCATGTCGCCATTGACCAGGCGCGTGAAAAAGCGCGCGGTAGCAAGGCGATAGGTACGACCGGTCGCGGCATCGGACCTGCCTATGAAGACAAGGCGGCCAGACGTGGTCTTCGGGCTGGAGACTTTTTAAATCCGGAGGTTTTTGCCGAGCGCTTTAAAGAGTTGGTCGATTACCACAACTTCATGCTGACAAATTACTATCATACTGACGCTATCGATTATCAAACAGGTCTGGCTGAAGCGCTAAGTCTGGGCGAGCAAATCAAGCCGATGTTGACCGATGTCAGCGAAAAATTGTACACCTTACAGGAGCAGGGCAAGAACCTGTTATTTGAAGGCGCTCAAGGCGCTCTGCTGGATATAGATCACGGCACGTTTCCTTATGTGACGTCATCGAGCACCACGGCTGGCGGAGCGGCTACCGGTACTGGCATCGGGCCGCTTGATCTCGATTATGTTCTGGGCATTACCAAAGCCTATTCGACTCGCGTAGGCAATGGTCCTTTCCCGACCGAATTGCATGATGCGAACGGCGATCATTTGGGTACTGTCGGTCATGAATTTGGCGCCACCACCGGCCGCAAGCGCCGTACCGGCTGGTTTGACGCGGTTGCGATGCGCAAATCTGCAAAAATGAATAGCTTGAGCGGCATTTGTTTAACCAAACTGGATGTGCTCGATGGCTTGGAAAAGGTCGGCATTTGTAACGAATACAGACTTAACGGCACCGTAACCAAAACTGCGCCTTTAGGTGCGGACCGCTATGCGGAATGTGAGGCGATTATTGAACACATGCCCGGCTGGACCGGAACCACTGCCGGTGTAACCGATTACGAGGCTCTGCCTGATAACGCCAAAGCTTATATCAAGCGGATTGAACAACTGATCGGCGTTAAGATTGCGATTTTGTCTACCGGACCCGATAGAGATGAAACTATTATCCTGGAACATCCGTTCGCTTGAGCGGCTGTTTTGGCAAGTAAACTAATTACCTGGAATAAACATGGCTGAAACTGTAGATGAATTGACTGTAACATACGAAGATGGCGGTATTGAGACAGTCAAGGAGCTGGACAAGAAGGTGCTGACCAAAGGCGCCTGGGCTACGGTCATGTACCGTTATCAGGATTGGAACCGGGCCAAGGAAGAATACGGCCCCGATAAATACACGATACGCCGTTATCAGAAGCAAAATGGCGAATACAAGCAAAAATCCAAGTTTAATATTTCCAGTAAGGATCAAGCTAAGGCCATTATTGCGGCGCTCGAAGACTGGACGCAATTGGATTGATAAACAAAAAAGACCTGCGTTGGGCGTGCCATGCGCGCCTTTCCAGGTTCGTGATGCCGGTCGGGGTTTGTAGCCCATAAGCATCAAGCTAAGCACAGAATGTTGGCGAATCCAGCTTTAAGTTTATGGGCGACTGAAGTGCAGGCTTCGCCTGTTTTCTGACGTAGCCTGCATTCCAAAGCTGAAAGTGGCTTAGCTTGATGCATATGGGTTTGCACCTCCGCTACGCTTGCTAATCGCCGTTTTAGGTTCAAGGCATTCATGACCAACTCCTCCTCCTCCTCCTCCGTTACCCGCATCGCCTTGGCCAGCTTCATCGGCACGGCTATCGAATTCTACGATTTTTATATCTACGGCATGGCCGCAGCCTTGGTTATCGGTCCGGTATTTTTTCCCGGCGGCAATCCGACCACGCAAGCACTCAGCGCCTTTCTTACCTTCGCTGTTGCTTTTCTGACCCGACCTTTGGGCGCGATGGTGTTCGGCCATTTCGGCGACCGCATCGGCCGTAAAACCACGTTGGTCACCTCGCTGCTGGTCATGGGCATATCCACTACCTTGATTGGCGTGCTGCCCGGTTATGAGACTATTGGCGCCTGGGCGCCGGCCTTGTTATGTCTGTTACGCTTTGGTCAGGGCATAGGCCTGGGCGGCGAATGGGGCGGAGCGGCGTTATTGGCTACCGAGAATGCCCCGGCCGGGAAGCGGGGCTGGTATGGCATGTTTCCGCAGTTGGGGCCTCCGGTGGGCTTTCTGTGCGCCACCGGCAGTTTTTTGCTTTTGGCTCATGTTCTGACCGAGCAGGAGTTTCAAGGCTGGGGCTGGCGTATCCCGTTTCTTGCCAGTTCGGTGCTGGTCATGATAGGTTTGTATGTGCGTCTGACCCTGGCTGAAACCCCGGTCTTTACCAAGGTGTTACAACAGCATCAACAGGTAGGTATGCCGCTGAAGGACCTACTAACATCCCATGTTGCTTCATTGATTCTGGGAGCGCTGGCTATGGTAGTTTGTTATGCGTTGTTTTATATTTCAACTGTATTTTCGCTGAGTTACGGCACCACCACCTTGCACATTCCGCGTCAGCAATTTCTTCTGATGTTGTGCGTGGCGGTCGTGTTTATGGCCGCCGCGACACCCTTGTCGGCCTGGGCAGGTGATCGATTCGGACGCCGTCCTGTTTTACTTATTGCCGGAAGCGGAGCTTTCTTGTCCGGTTTCCTGTTAAAACCGATGTTGGAAAGTGGCTCGCCGTTGATCATTACCGTTTTCCTGTCCTTGGAGCTGTTTTTAATGGGCGCCACGTTCGCCCCGATGGGTGCCTTGCTGCCCGAACTGTTTCCCTCTCAGTTACGGTATACCGGCGCGGGTACGGCCTATAACTTAGGCGGTATCATCGGCGCTTCATTTGCGCCGTATATCGCGCAACGGCTGGTTACCGAAGGCGGATTATCCTGGGTTGGCGGATATATCTCGCTGGCTGCGTCTATCAGTTTGATTGCCGTGTATTTAATACGAGAAACTCGGGATAATCGGTGGCTATAAATGAATAATTCTCCTGACAATACACCGATGCGTCAGCTGATCCCCGGCATACTGCTGGCCGGTCTATTATGGCTGGGCTTTATGGTGTTGCGCGAGTATTTTCTGACTCTGATCTGGGCGTTGATTATCGCCTATGTGGTCTGGCCGGTTTATCTGTGCTTAAGGCAGCAACTAAAAGGTAAAGCCACGCTCAGTGCGGCGCTGATGACAGCGATTATTGCGGCGGTCATCTTTTTGACCGTTTACTGGCTGGTCGCGATGTTGCAGGATGAACTGAAACTCGCTTATCAATCCCTGGTCAGCGGCATGGGTCAGAAGGCGTTCACGCTGCCGGATTTTATCAAGCGCATACCGTGGCTGGGCAACACTGCGCAGCACTGGCTGGATAGGTTGACTGATGACCGGGCAGGAGTGATAGCGCAATTTACCGATTGGGCTAAGCAGTGGTTTGGTGAATTTGCCGGATTTCTCGGCAGTATCGGTCGGAATGTTGTGAAGTTGGGCGTTATCCTGGTGACGGTGTTTTTTTGTTTCAGGGGAGGGGATGAAGCCGTCAGGCAATTGCAACAAGGTCTGGTACGTTTTCTTGGAAAATATCAGCATGTTTATCTGCAAGCCGCAGGGTTAACGACGCGGGCCGTGGTTTACGGTCTGGTGCTTGCGGCATTGGGACAGGGCATGGTGGCCGGCTTGGGCTATTTTGTTGCCGGTGTTCAGGCGCCGGTGCTGTTGGGCGTAGTGACTGCATTACTGGCGATGGTTCCTATGGGGGCGACGCTGGTATGGCTGCCGATCAGCATCATGCTGTTGCTGACGGGCCAGGCTTGGCAAGGCATAGGTCTGTTGCTGTGGGGATTTTTGGCGGTCAGTACCGTGGATAATGTGATCCGGCCGTTGGTAATCAGCGGCGCCAGTCGGGTGCCTTTTCTGGTAGTGTTGTTCGGTGTTTTAGGCGGACTTTCGGCTTTCGGCGCAGTCGGTCTGTTTTTAGGGCCGGTGATTCTGGCCGTCCTGCTGTCCGTGTGGCAAGCCTGGTTGCAGCAGCAAGAGCAGGAATAATATTTTTCCACGAAACCTGCCCTGAACACAGTCGAAGGCTTCGACAACCTATGATTGCAAACTCCGTAGTGCAGCAAAATTTTCGTTATTTTTGTAGATAAACAAAGTAATAGCCTGGTATTTTTGTTAGCTTCCGTTTAACAGCGCTAGCAACTGATCTTCGTCTACCGGCTTGGTTAGGTAATAATCAAAACCCGCAGCAAGTGCTTCGGCTATTTTATTGTCATTGGCGTAAGCGCTGACAGCGGCTATTTTTAACGGGTTATGCTGACTTCTAAGGATTTTTACCAACTCCAGACCAGTCATCACCGGCATATTAAGGTCTATCAGGGCCACTTGGTAGCGGTTTTCGTTGATTAAATCTAGCGCTTCTTTGCCGTTCATGGCCGAGTCCACCCTGCATCCTTTCAGTTCAAGCAGGTTAGCCAGCAGCAACAAATTGATTTGATTGTCATCGGCTATTAATACACGGGTTTTATCAGTTGTGTTGGTACTGACTGGTTTTTGAACAATTTCTAGCGCACTGTTTTTTTCAACGGCAGGCAGCGGTAATGAAACTGAAAAAACACTGCCAACATCGGGGGTACTGGTTACCGATAGAACGCCATCCATTTGAGTAATCAGCTCTCGGGTGATCGCAAGACCAAGACCCACGCCTTCTTTGATAAAGTCGCCAGTATTGATTTGTATAAACGGAGAAAAAATCTGTTCCAGATCTTCTTTAGCAATTCCGCAACCGGTATCCTCAACGGTGATATTCAATGTTCCGTTCTGATAGCGGGACGAAATGGCGACCTGCCCCTGGTTTGTATATTTAATAGCGTTATTCAGTAAATTGACAATGATTTGCCCGATACGTTTTTCATCGCCGTGCAGGTGATGAGAGTTGACTGTATTGTTTACGATTAATGCCAGTTGTTTTTCATCAGCCTGAAGTTTGAATATTTCCACCATATTGCTCAGCAACGCGTTAAAATCAAATTCGCTAAGGTGCAGTTTGATTTGCTTCGATTCAATGGCCGCTATATCCAGCAGATCGGTAATCAGTGTTAACAGGTTTTCACCGCACTGCCGGATGATATCAATTTGTTTTTTATCTTCTGCAGAAAAGGAGGATTTTTTTTGTAGTAAGCCGGTAAAACCTAAAATGCCATTTAACGGGGTGCGCAATTCATGGCTGAGGTTGGCCAGAAACATATTTTTTGCTGTGTTGGCGGCTTCGGCTGCATATTTGGCCTGCAGTATTTCAGTGATGTCAGTTAAAATGCAATGAGTGCGTAAAAAATTGCCCATGCTGTTGCGGGCAATTTGGCCATTGACACTGAGCAGGCGCCGAGTGCCGTCTTTGCAGATAAATTCGCACAGCAGACCATCGATATGATCGTTGTTGATCTGAAGATTTAATTTATTATTGAGTAATTTTAGGGCATCCTCGGTCATGAAATCACCGACAAAATGACCGCTGACATCAGCGCAGTCATAGCCTAGCAGCGCTAGCCAGGATTCATTTACATCGAGAATGTTGGAGGAAATATCCAGTGACTGGTAGGCCAGCGGCGCTTTTTCGTACAAATTGCGAAAGCGGCTTTCGCTTTCACGCAGCGCATCTTCGGTGTTTTTTTGCTCGGTAACATCGATATTTGTGCCGCACATGCGGATTGGATGACCGTCCGGACCGCGCTGGACAATTCTGGCTCGATCCAGTATCCATTTGTAAGTGCCGTCTTTAGTTTTCATCCGGTAAGTGAGTTTGTGTGACGGCGATCTTCCTTCAAGGTGATCGTGTATCGACTTCCAGGCATTTTCCAGGTCGGCGGGATGAATAAAATCACCCCATTGTTGGCAAGTCAACTCTATTTCAGCTAGCGTATAGCCCAACATTTCAGCCCAGAGATGGTTGCGTTTTACGACGTTGGTCGTAAGATTCCAATCCCAAAAGCCCAGCAGACTGCCTTCCAGCACGAATCTTAGTCGTTCTTCACTGTCTTTACGCTTATTCTCCAAACGCTTACTAGCGGTGATGTTTTCCACCATCATGGTTACATAATCGACAGAGCTATCGGGTTTACGTATGCATTGCATGACCAGTTTAGTCGGGATGACTTTTCCGCTACGACTGACAAAGCGCTTTTCCAACGCATAGCGATCAATTTCATTATTCAATAAACGCGCAAACTGATTGACATCTGTCTCAAGATCTTCCGGATACGTGAGCTCTGTCCAGGTCATGTCAAGCAATTCAGACTCGGCGTATTCCAGCATATTGCACAGATAATTGTTAATGCGTATCCAGCTTTTTTCAGGGGAAGTAATAGCCAGGCCGATCAAATCAAGTTCGTAAAAAGAGTGAAAGCGAGCTTCGCTTTCACGCAAAGCTTCTCCGGCTTTTTTGGGTTCGGTAATATCTTCTAGCATGCACAGATGTTGCTGATGCTGTTTATCCTCTATTTCCATCGGCGCAACCGTCATTTTAGTCCAGACCACCGTGCCATCGGGATGTAGATAGGCTTTTTGCATCTTGAAAAGTTCAATTTTTCTGGTATTCAGTTGTGCCATGTATTTGAAATATTCCTGCGCATCACCGCCATCAGTGATAGTCATCCAGTTGGTGCCGGGCATCTCGTCCAGTGTTCTGCCAACTATCTTGGTAAACATCGGATTGGCTGAATAGATATGCCCAGTCAGCGAGTCGATTAACGCAATACCCAAAGGCGCTCGATCGAACATGGTTTTGAAGCGGTCTTCACTGGATTGCAAGGCATCTTCGGTCTGCAAACGCAGCCGATTTTCACGCTTTACCGAGCGATAGGCGAAATAGAACAGCAATGCAAGCAGAGTGGTAGCTATTGAGATTAATGAAAAAGCCAGTGCATAGTGCAGTAGAACTTTTTTATCGGCGATCGGGTCCGGATCGTAAACAAAACCTTGCAGGTAGCGGTTGTTTTCAACCATGCCGGCATTTATAAAAGTTTCGGTCATGTGTTGCCAACGCCAGGGGTTCATGTGGCCTAATTCCATCAAGTCAGGCAGTATGAGGCTTTGCATCGCTTCAGCTTCAAATTCAAGATGGGCTCTCGGTTTGGTAACATGATATTTATTGATTAACAGCTCGATGATTTCCTGAGGATGATCCATCGCGTATCGCCAGCCAGCAAGGCTTGCCTCTCGAAAAGCTTTTACCCGCTCCGGGTGTTGCTTGATTTCTTGTTCGGAGGTGAACAGGATGTCACTGTAAAAGTCTACGCCGTAGTTGCGCGGGTTCAGAACGGTGTATTCGATGCCCTGTTGCCGTAAGAAATAAGGTTCATTGCTGATATAGGAGTTAAAGGCATCGACTTTGCGATCGGCCAGATCCTGGATCTGGTAGCTGCTGGCCATGAGCTGAATGCGGTTAATAGCGATGCCTTCGTTGGTGAACATTGCAACAAAATCGGCGTCCATCGCTGGATCCATCATCATGACTTTTTTGTCGATTAAATCTTCGGGTGCCAGTATGCCTGCGTCTTTGCGTGCCAGTAATACCGACGGAGAATGCTGATAGATAGCCGCCAGCGCAACCAGCTGCGCGCCGCGCAAGCGTTCTAACAGCAACTCGCTATTGGCCTCGCCGTATTGGGCATGACCATTCAGTACTTCCTGTACTGGCGTTTTCCCGGGTTCTCCTTCGTGGATGATGACTTCAAGTCCGGCTTTATGGTAATAGCCTTTTTCGATGGCCGCATAGTATCCGGCAAATTGAAATTGATGATGCCAGCGGAGTTGTAGATGCACGGGTTCGTCTATTGCCGCGTTGGTTTTCGGCAGAGCTGCGGCATAGGCAGGACACAGTATGCTCGCTGCGATTAATAGGGTAACCTTTAAAAAAGAACAGTTCATCAAGAATCAAATCCAAAAGAAAAAATGATCATTCACTTAAGACGGAACAGGTTTGGTATTTAGGAACGAAAGTAAAATAACTCGAACAGAGCGATTGGTAGGATGGATAAACTTTGCACATCCACTAAAAGACCTGTAACACCAATGTTCAAGTTAATAAGTTTTCATCCCTTACAGGGTTTGCTGTGCGTATCTTTTCGGCATTCAAGGTACGCATAGCGTACCCTGCAACTTGAATGTAGACTTCCTAATCCGTCCCGTCCTAGTGTTTTTCGTGGAAAAACGATTTTTTTAAAATTCAACTATAGCTTGTTTTATCTGTAGCACTGACTGTTTGTTTATCTCGGCGGTTCTGTTGTGACCCAGACATAAGGCGCCTCTGAAACCAAGATAATCCGGCTGGTAAGTCATCAGTTCGTCTATGTCTTCGCGTCTCAGTGATCCGGCCAGTCCGCAGAGCAAGGACTGGTCCTTTGCCCGGCTGACAAATTGCGCTAGATCAGTTTTGGACATGACCTGAGTTAAGCTGCCGTTTTTTTTGTTCATCGTGTCGAGCATGACGCCTCTGAAACCGGCGTTTTTTAGTGCTGAAATCATCGTAAAATCGGGTTGGGTATCGGCGAATAATACCGCTATCAAGTCTACCGTTCCCATGCTTAGTCGAGGGAAAGTGAACTTGGCCAGTTCCACCAGGGTTCCCTGCCAGTCGCCGCCTGGGAAAAAGCCGATTTTTATATAATCGACGCCGGTTGCAGCCATGGCTGTTACGGCATTGTAAATGAGCTCCGGCTGCATCGGTAAATCCCCAATCGTTGCGCTGACAGGGCAACGGCCATTGATGGCTTCAACAATTTTTTTGACCAGAGGGGTTTCCAGGGCACCTAGCGCACCTAAAGCGGGTTGTTTCAGATCGATAATGTCGACCTTTGCCGTTAAAACCAAAACGGCTTCTTCGACGCTGTTGACGCTGGCCAGCATTCCGGTCATACGAGAGCTCCGCTTGTTGACAGGTTTTCGGTCTTATGGTTTTCAATGGCTGTCATCAGCCAGGCCCAGGCTTCCAGTTCCCGGTCTCCTGCGGTTTTCTCCAGGCCGATGCGCAGATAGTCGATTTCTGCTTGAATTTTTTCCAGCGGTAGCATGTTTAACCGGCTGATTAAAATCGCGGCTTCCAACACTGAATACTGGGCGCGATTAAAGCCTCTGAACGGTGCATGATTGACGGTATGCACGGCTTTGCAGAAAAGTTTGGGCCGGGTCTCGTCGTCTACAATGCGTACCAGTTCGACTTCGGTATGCGCTAACGCAAGCTCCAGTACCTGACCGTTGATTTTTTCGGCCGGTTTCAATGGCCAGTCGCGCCGCCCGGTCAGGCATCCGGCAAATATCCGCACATCGTCGCAATAATTGATGACTGCGGTTTTGCTATCCAGCAGATTATTGAGGGTGGTGGAGGGGCGAAACGGCAGGATGATAAATTCATCTCCGGCAGAGGATACATGTATGCCCATAGGCGCAATATGTGTCAGACCTGAACTGTTTTGGGTGGTGACGAGGATTTCTTGAATCATGGTTTCTCATTCGCTAGTTCCCAAGCTCCAGCTTGGGAATTCGGTTTTGGAAGCTGATGCCTCCCGTTTCGCGAAGCTGGGGCTTCACTGATGAGTTCCCACGCTGGAGCTTGGGAACCAGCGCAAAGCTCAGGTCTTTTTCAACGTGCTACCCGCAGGTTTAAAGCTGTGCAGGTCGACAGTGGCTGCTGTGTTGTCGCTTGCGCAGCCCCATTGCAATGCCTGATCCTGGGTATAACGTTTACCCAATTGCCAGGCTATTTCGGCTCGACCCAGTTCCACACCCAGATAAAAAGCATGGCCGCCGTCATGTTCGACCTGCAGTTTTGGAAACAGCTCGAACGGATCGGTGGCGCTGTGTAAACCATCGCGGTTGAAAATATGCACGCCTTCGGCGCTGATTTGCACGCGGAAGCTGGGATCCTTGATTTGGGCTGCCAGCTCCTTGATTTCAGCGAGCGAATAAGGGAATGGCGAGGTTTCATGCAAGGCCATTAAGCCGGGAGCTATATGTTTAGGCAGCATGTCGTGTTGTTTCGCCGCAAACATGATGCGTCGCGCCAGATCGGCTTCCTTGACGGCCCTGCAGGCATGGCGACTGACTTCGGTGGTCAAAATATGATTGATGTTAAGTTCCGAACAAATGCCCAGCAGCAACGCATTCATGCCCGTGGTGTCGGCATGGGTCAGTTCGGTGATGTTGCCGACGCCCAGCATCATTTCGATGTCGGGATGATTTTTTCTGACTTCATGGTAACGCACGATAGATTGGGTGAAGCCAAAATGCAGCGGATCTAAAATCGGATCGACAATAAAGGCGCGATTTTTTGCCTGCATGAGTTTGATGGCTCTATCCAGGGATGCCAGGTCTTCATGCCGTTCAGGAATGATGATAGGCGTTGCGGCGACTTCATCGGCGACCCACAAGGTCGATTCGTGGAGGCTGAGCATATAATCTGCGCCAGCCTTGCCGCCCCTGAGCAAGTCTTCCGCTTCCAGCGAATCAATACTGACCGTAAAACCTTCCTGTTTTAAGGTACGGATGATGTCTTCCAGATGCGGAAAATCGGTGCTCGGCAAGCAGCCGATATCAATCACATCGGCGCCGTTTTGTTTGTAGTAGTGAGCGCGTCTAAGCACTTCTTCGACACTGACATTCGGCGCATCGACGATTTCGGCAAAGATTTTGACGCTATAACGGCTTAAATCGATTTTGTGCGCAGCATGACCGAAAAACATCGGCAAATCTTTGACTTCATCCGGGCCTCGTTCAACAGGCAGTCCCAGGTCTTTGGCTAAGGCTTGCAGATCGCCCCGGCAGCGTCCGGGCACCAGTATGCGGTCGGCGCCAAAGGTGTCGGTCAGGCGCCTGCCTATCATATCGGCGGTCATCAAGGCGGCGACCTTGAGCCCCAGTTGATGTACGGTATAGCTAAAGTCCGGCTGCATTTTTTCAAGGATGTTGCGCAGCTGCTTTTCTGCCAGCTTGCCGGTAAGAAACAGGATATGTTCGCTCATGTTAGAGATTGCAAGCGTGCTGTCACTTGAGTGATCAATTGATCGACGCTGTCGACGACGGTGGTATATTCAAAGTTGCGCAATTTAGCCGTGCCTTCCAGATCGATTTTGCGCGGATAAACCATGACTTTACCGCCGGGCGCGGTGGTTTCCATTTCCGGCGCGATATCGCAAGGATAAACGATGCTTGGAATTCTGCATTTTCCGGCCTGGGAATAAAGATTGGTCACCAGCGAGTCGGCGATGCCCAGCACGCATTTGGCGACGGTATTCGATGTGGTCGGCGCCAGCACGAAAGTATGATAATGGCCCTTGTAAAAATGTCCGACCGGCGGTGCCGAAGCGGTCTTGTCGCGGTAGACAGGGAATTTTTTGCGGATGTCGTCGAGTTTGATGCCGTACATAAGTAACACTTCCTCACCGGCCAGGCTCAGGTAGACATCAACATTGTCCAGGGTCAGCATGAACTCCAGGCATTCTTCTATATAATGGCCGGAACCGGTAACAGCCCAGGCTAAGCGTGGTTTATCCATTAAATTCAATAAAAGTTGGAAAATTTTGTCCATCAACAGCACGAAAGACCTGAAAAGCTCAGCCGGACGGGGTTTGCAACCCCGACCGAAACGTTGTGCGCCACTCAACTCCAAACATAAGTAACGGTGTTATAACTCCCGTAACGCTTCGTCGGCTTTAGTTTTTGTGTTAAACGTGTGTTTCGTGGACAGCTTTAATATCGGTTATTATACATGAATTGACACGCCGACCTTGCACACTGGAGCTAAGAGGAAATGTTCTTTACTAGCAATCGCCCGCAAATTATGGGGATTTTAAATGTTACGCCGGACAGTTTTTCCGATGGCGGTAAATATTCGGGACTTGATGCCGCGCTGCGACAGGTCGAGCTGATGTTGTCCGAAGGTGTCGATATCATTGACATAGGCGGCGAGTCAACGCGTCCCGGCGCCGACCCGGTTACGGCCGGAGAACAGCTAGCCCGGGTGGTTCCGGTGATTGAAGCCATCCGGCATCTGGACGACACTATTTTAATCAGCATCGATACGACTTCAAGCGAAGTCGCCAGAGCGGCGCTGCAGGCCGGAGGTCATATCATCAATGATGTTTCCGGGGGCAGGGCGGATGCGGCGATCTTGTCCCTGGCCGCCCAAACCGGCGTGCCTATCATCTTGATGCACAGTCCGGGGGCTTCCAAAACCATGCAGGACAATCCGCATTATGACAATGTCGTGCAGGAAGTCATTGCTTCCCTAACAGAAAGTATCAATTCGGCACTAAAGGCGGGAGTTGACAAGGAAAACATTGCGATTGATCCGGGCATCGGTTTTGGCAAACGCAAGCAGGATAATCTTGATTTGTTGGCGCATCTTGATGATTTGGTGGCTTTAGGCTTTCCGGTGCTGTTAGGCACCAGTCGCAAGCGCTTTATGGGAACAATCTGCGATGTAAGCGAACCGTCGGAGCTGGTTACCGCCACCGCAGTGACCACGGCTTTGGGTGTCATGGCCGGTGTGCAGCTTTTTCGGGTGCATGACGTCAAGGAAAACCGGCAGGCAGCCGATGTGGCTTGGGCGATTAAACAGAGTAAATAGTTATGCGTATAATGACTAATATTTTTTTGTTCACTATGAAGCGGCAGGCTATGAAGATTTTTTCGATAATATTTTTATGGGCCTTATTCAGTACTCAAGTTAACGCAGAAACCAGCATAGCCATACTGGATTTTGAGTTGCGCGATCTGACCTTGGCCCCTGGCATACCCGCCGAAGTGCAGCGAACAGCAAGCATAAAAGCCATGCTGGAAGCGGAGTTGAAAAGGGCAGGCTATAAAATTGTAGCAGTGGATTCAGTATCCCAACGACAAGCTAATGGCGGTGTCGGCTATCTTTTTGACCACGATGACAGCGCAGCCGTTCTGGCCAAAAAGGCTGGGGCCGATTATGTCGTGGTCGGCAGACTGCATAAGCCGAGCTTTTTATTCGCTTATATCATGGGACATTTAGTAAGAACTAAGGATGGTCAGTTAATCGGCAACTATATTTCTGAAACAAAAGGCGGAGAGAAAAAATTAACACAAAAAGGCGTTGAAAGTCTGGCGGTTAAAATCGACGAGGATTTGGATAAGATTTATACTCCCCCGCCTCCAAAGTCTATATATAAGTAATGAGCGTAGGGCTCAACAGTTGCCACAGATTCACAGATAAAAGTTCCGTGGGGATTTTAATCAGTGAATCTGTGGCGTTTTATTTTTGCTGTTGAACCGTTATTAAAACCAAATGAAATTAATGGCCTGCACTGTCAGGCTTTAGAGTTGAGAACTTAATGACCAAACAAGAAAAATCCTTAACGATGACGGTATTGATGACACCGGACATGGCCAATTTCTCCGGCAATGTTCACGGCGGTTCATTATTGAAATTGCTGGACCAAGTAGCCTATGCCTGCGCGGCAAAATATTGTAAAAAATATGTAGTCACAGCGGCGCTGGATCAGGTGTTTTTTAAACAGCAGGTCAATGTCGGCGAATTGGTGACTTTTTACGCGCATGTCAATTATGTCGGCCATTCGTCGATGGAAGTCGGGGTCAAGGTTTTTGCCGAAGATTTAAGGACCGATTCAAAAAGGCATACGACCTCCTGTTATTTTACGATGGTCGCGATGGATGAAAACGGGAAAACGGTCAAGGTCCCGAGATTACAGCTGGATAACGAAGTGGAAAAAAGGCTTTATGAATCCGCAGAACTGCGAAAAAAAATGCGCCAGGAAAGTCTGGAAAAAATTCGCGTGATGCATGTCGATTTACCGAAGGATGAGTTGTAAACATGATCATACAAGGGAACTTTGAACAACTGCCGTTGAAGGAATTTGCCGAAAAAGCCTATCTGGATTATTCCATGTATGTGATTCTGGATAGAGCCTTGCCGCATATTGCCGATGGTTTGAAACCGGTGCAACGGCGCATTGTTTTTGCGATGTCCGAACTGGGTTTGACCTCGGTCGCCAAGTTTAAGAAATCGGCCCGTACCGTCGGTGACGTATTGGGTAAATATCATCCGCACGGCGATTCCGCCTGCTATGAGGCGATGGTGCTGATGGCGCAGAATTTTTCCTATCGCTATCCGTTGGTGGACGGGCAGGGCAACTGGGGTTCGCCGGACGATCCAAAATCCTTTGCCGCGATGCGTTATACCGAATCCCGCCTGACCGCCTATGCGCAAACCCTGTTAAGCGAACTGGGCCAAGGCACGGTCGACTGGGCGGACAATTTTGACGCGACGCTGAAAGAGCCTGTGTTATTGCCTGCGCGCTTGCCAAATATCCTGCTGAACGGCACGATGGGCATCGCGGTCGGCATGGCGACCGACATACCGCCGCATAATCTGCGCGAAGTGGCTTGCGCCTGCATCCAGTTGCTGGATGATCCGGACAGTACTCTGGAAACCTTGTTTACCCATATCAAAGGCCCGGATTATCCGACCGATGCGGAAATCATCACCTCGGCTGAGGATATACAAAAAATGTATCTGAGCGGCGGCGGCTCGATAAAGATGCGCGCCAAATACGAGCAGGAAGACGGCAATATCGTGATCACCGCCTTGCCGCATCAGGTTTCCGGTGCCAAGTTGCTGGAGCAGATCGCCGCGCAAATGCTGGCGAAAAAGCTGCCGATGATAGAAGATTTGCGCGATGAATCGGATCATGAAAATCCGACCCGCTTGCTGGTCATTCCAAGATCAAAACGGATAGATGCGGACGAGGTGATGTCGCATCTGTTTGCGACCACCGATCTGGAAAAAAGCTATCGCGTCAACATGAACATGATAGGTTTGGACGGGCGACCCAAAGTGAAAGGGCTGAGGGATATCCTGGTCGAATGGCTGGCGTTCCGCACCGAAACCGTGCGCAAACGTCTGCAATACCGACTGGACAAGGTATTAGCGAGGCTACATATTCTCGATGGCTTGCTGATTGCCTATCTGAATATCGATGAAGTCATTGCGATTATCCGAACAGAAGATCATCCCAAGCCGGTACTGATGGAGCGTTTTGGTATCAGCGATATTCAGGCCGAAGCGATACTGGAATTGAAGCTGCGGCATCTGGCCAAGCTCGAAGAGATGAAGATACGCGGCGAGCAGGATGAGCTGGAGCTGGAACGCACCGACCTTGAAAAAATCCTGGGTTCGAAGCAATTGCTGAACCGCTTGATCAGAAAAGAACTGGAACGCGATGCGGAAAAATACGGGGATGAGCGCCGTTCGCCGATTGTTTCAAGACTTGCGGCCCAGGCCTTGGAAACGACGGCCTTAATCAGCAACGAGCCATTAACCGTCATTCTGTCGGAAAAAGGCTGGATCAGGGCCGCAAAAGGCCATGACATCGATGTGGAAAGCCTGAATTACCGTTCCGGCGACAGCTTTCTGGACGCAGTCAAATGCCGCACCACGCAGCCGATTTATATCCTCGATTCGACCGGCCGGGCTTACAGTACCTCGGCTCACGATCTGCCATCGGCCAGAACTCAGGGCGAACCGTTGACCGGACGACTCAATCCCCCGGCAGGTTCGTTATTTCTGCATCTATTATCGGGGCAGCCTGATGACTGGTATGTGGTAGCCAGTCATTTTGGTTATGGGTTCCGGGTGCAGCTTAAAGAATTATTAAGCAAGAACAAGGCGGGGAAACTGCTGATCACCTTGCCCGAGGGTGCTAAGGTATTGAAACCGGTGCTGCTGCGCAGTGAAAACGATGCGCTGGCGGTGGTGACCTTGCAGGGGCGATTGCTGATTTTCCCTGCGGCCGAATTGCCCGCGCTGGCAAAAGGAAAAGGCAATAAGCTGATTCAAATTCCGACTGCCGACCTGACCGCAGCAACAGATTATGTGGTTGCGGCGGTGGCATTGCCGGAAAATAGCTCATTAAAAATCATAGCCGGTAAGCGACAACTGACGCTTAAAACTGCGGATATTCAGCATTATTCTGGTAGTCGCGCGAAACGGGGTTCGGCATTGCCCAGAGGTTTTCAGCGGGTTGAGGGCTTGGTGTCCGAGTGATGAGGTTTTTTAAGCGTATTTATTCCATTGGCTTTAATGGCGAAACGACCGATTGATCAACTACCAATATTTGCGCTGTTTGTTCAACTTCACTACGCTGAAGAATCTTGCTAATCGAGGGAGGTGATGATAATGTCCAGGGCCATTATTGATAACAGTTCATACTATGCTTACTCATACATTGTCTGTCGAAGCCTACTCCGGAATTTGCATTTAGACTGATGGGTAAAATTGTTGGTATCTTGCTGGCCGCTGGAGCCAGTCAGCGCTTTGGCGCAGACAAACTGACCCATATTTTGCCCGATGGTGACCTGGTTGCGGTGCGCGCCTGCCGTAACTTATTGGCCGGCACCGATAAGGTCGTGGTGGTGTTAAGGCCCGGTGGTGAGGTCCTGGCGACACAATTGCAGGCAGAAGGCGCAGAGGTTAGGATCTGCACCAATGCCGAACAGGGTATGAGCGCGAGCCTGGTTTTCGGTATCCAGACCTGTCCTGAAGCCGCTGGCTGGCTGATTGCCCTTGCAGACATGCCGTGGATAATGCCCCTGACCATCCGCAAGGTTGCGGATGCATTACGTTTGGGCGCAAGTATCGCTCTGCCCTGCTGGCAAGGCCGACGCGGGCATCCAGTTGGCTTTTCACACGCTTTAGGTCCGGAACTCTTTGCATTGAGTGGAGATGTCGGCGCGAAAGCCGTGATTCAGTCTAATATTGAACTAATCCACATCATTGACTGCGATGATCCGGGCGTACTTCAGGACATCGACCGGCCGGAAGATTTGAACCCCTTAAAAAAATTTAAAATACCATCATGATTCGGGACTTACTCGATCTTCAGCTTGAACTGCGCGAAGAGCGTTTACCCTACGCTTTAGCGACGGTAATAGAAATACTGGGTTCATCCTCGGCCAAACCTACGGCTAAGGCGCTGATCGACTTCTCAGGCAAAATTATCGCCGGCTGGGTCGGTGGCGGTTGTGCGCAATCCATGGTATCCAGGGTTGCACTGGAATGTTTAAAATCAGGAGATCCTCGGGTGATTGACATTGATCTAAATGACGAGGTTTTCGGCGCGGGCATGCCCTGTGGCGGCAGCATGCGCGTGTATGTTGAACCTATCTTACCCAAACCGGTACTCTGGTTAATGGGTCATGGGCGCATCGTGGAAAGCCTTTGCGAATTTGCCTATCGATTAGGATTTGAGGTGATTATCAATGATCCTCAAGCGACGGCGGATCGCTTTCCCACTGCCCATTGTGTGATTAGCAACGATTGCCGCTATCAACAGTTGCAGCCACAGTCAGGCGATTTCGTGGTCATCGCCACTCATCACAAGGGAGATTACGACTCCCTTGTACGTGCTTTGCAATCCGAAGCCTTATATATCGCGCTGGTTTCCAGTCGAAAGCGAGCAAAGCTGGTATTGGAGCGCTTGGGGCAGGAAGGGTTCTCAGAGTCAAATCTCGCTAAAGTACGAACTCCTGCTGGCCTAGACCTAGGCGCGAAGTTGCCAGAGGAAATTTCCCTATCTATTGCCAGTGAAATGGTATTGGTAAGACGAGGTGGCCACGGTGGGGCATTGAGTAAAAGAGTAGCGGCAACGGAATAATTAAGAAACTTTTTAAATGATGTCACAAACCGCTGCTTGGATGCCCTTTACTGGCTCATGGAAGCCGTGTAATATCATGAATGACCATTTTTACGCCCATTTCCTCTACGCGACGCGGGTGCCTTGTACTTCTTATGACTAACTTGAGATAGAAATATCCGATGATTAAGCTCAATATCAACGGCAAGCTCCGCCAGATCAACTTACCGATGGACACACCCCTACTTTGGGCCTTACGCGATCATCAGGGACTGACGGGAACCAAATTCGGCTGCGGCATGGGTTTGTGCGGAGCCTGCACTGTCCATCTTGATGGAGCAGCTACTCGTTCCTGCGTGACACCCATTTCAATTGCCGTAGGCAAAAAAATTGTTACGATCGAAGCCATCGACCAGGATTCAACAGGAAAGAAGGTTCAGGAGGCCTGGTTAACGCAAGGCGTACCTCAATGCGGTTACTGCCAGCCGGGTCAAATAATGGCAGCTACAGCCTTGCTTAAGCTTAATCCAAGTCCCTCCGACGCCGATATCGACAAGGCTATGAGCGGAAATATCTGCCGGTGCGGTACTTATTGCCGTATTCGCAGCGCAATAAAGCAAGTTGCCTCGATAACGGAAATCAAACCATGAAAAGTCCGCTGCATCATCCCGATTTGAGTACTGATATTTTAAATGCAGATGACGATAGCCTGCTTATCACCAACATTAGTCGACGTATTTTTCTCAAAGATATGGCGCTCACCGGGTTCGTGCTGGCCGCTGGATTTCCGTCACTATTGAGGGCAGATGAAACCACCCCATCCTCAACAAAAGAAAAATATGGCGCTGATGCCATGCCTCATGGCTGGGTAGACAACCCGCTGGTGTTTGTCGCGATAGCGATTGACGGTACAGTAACTATCATTTGTCATCGTTCGGAAATGGGACAAGGCGTACGTACCAGTTTGCCCATGGTGGTGGCTGACGAACTCGAGGCTAATTGGCAGCGTGTTCGTGTCGAACAAGCACCGGGTGATGAATCTCGCTATGGCAACCAGGATACAGACGGCTCCCGTAGCATGCGCCATTTCTTCATGCCCATGCGCAGAGTCGGCGCGGCAGCCCGCACCATGCTCGAATCGGCGGCGGCGGCGCACTGGAAAGTACCCGTTCAGGACGTTCGTGCCGAGCAGCATCAAGTTATTCATCCAGCCACCGGCAGAACACTTGGCTACGGTGAGTTAGCCAAAGCCGCAGCAAAACTGCCTGTACCGGCTCGCGAAACTTTGCGTCTGAAGAATCCGGCAGATTTCCGCTACATCGGCAAAGGGCAGGTCGGAATTTATGATGGGCAGGATATAGTCACTGGTCATGCACAATATGGCATTGATACCCGTCTCAAAGACATGCTTTACGCTGTAGTGGCCCGTCCGCCGGTATTCGGCGGCAAAGTCTTGAGTTACGATGCCAAGAATGCGTTAAAGGTGCCGGGTGTAATTAAGGTTATCGAACTCCCAAGCAGTCCTCCTCCCGCCGACTTCAACCCTCTCGGCGGCATCGCCGTGATTGCCAGTAATACCTGGGCAGCCATCCAGGGCCGCATGGCGCTCAAGATTGACTGGGAAAAAGGGCCTCATGGAAGCTACGATTCTGTAACTTACAAAGCCGAGCTCGAAGCAGCTGCGCGTAAATCGGGCAAAATGGTTCGTAATGACGGCGACCTCGACGCTGCTTTGCAAGTCGCTGCCAAACGGGTGAATGCTGAATATTACGCCCCGCATCTTGCCCAGGCCCCGATGGAACCCCCAGCCGCAACAGCTCGGATTATCAAGGGAGTATGTGAAATATGGACCTGTACACAGGCCCCACAGGTATCACGTGAACGTGTAGCTAAATGGCTTAAACTTCCGGAGGACAAGGTCACGATACATGTCACCCTGTTAGGTGGAGGTTTCGGACGCAAATCCAAACCCGATTACGTCATCGAAGCCGCATTATTGTCGCAGGCCATGAACGGAAAACCGGTCAAGTTGACTTGGACTCGCGAGGACGACCTGCATCATTCTTATTTTCACACGGTTTCAGTCGAACGACTGGAGGCGGGCCTGGATACGCAAGGCAAACCGCTTGCTTGGCTGCACAGAACAGTAGCACCAACCATTTCATCGACTTTTGGTCCCGACAGTAAACACCAAATGGCGACAGAGCTCGGTATGGGGGTTATCAATGTGCCCTTTGACATTCCCAATCTGCGTATCGAAAATCCAGAGGCACAAGCCCATACACGTATTGGCTGGTTTCGTTCGGTATCAAACATCCCGCATGCCTTCGCCATCCAGTCCTTCGTAGCCGAATTGGCCGTTGCAGCGGGTCGCGATCATAAGGACTTCCTGCTTGATCTGATTGGCCCGCCACGCCGCATTGATCCACGTACACTGGGAGATGTCTGGAATCATGGTGAATCCCCCGAGGTTTACCCGGTGGACACTGGCCGGTTGCGCCGTGTAATTGAGGCAGTAAGCCATGAAGCCACCTGGGGTCGCATTCTTCCAAAGGGGCAAGGATTGGGCTTAGCGGCTCATTACAGCTTTGTCACTTATGTCGCTGTGGTGGTGGAGGTGGCTGTTGATGAGCAGGGCAAGCTCAGCATACCCAGAATCGACATCGCTGTGGATTGCGGTCCACAGGTCAATCCTGAGCGCATCCGTTCACAGCTCGAAGGAGCTTGTATTATGGGAGTCAGCCTGGCTACTCTGGGCGAAATAAGTTTTAAAGAGGGTGCTGTAGTCCAAGATAACTTCCATACTTACCAACTCACGCGTATGGATGAGGCTCCCCGCGAAATCCGAATTCATATACTGCCCACGACCGATTTCAACACGCCACTTGGCGGGGTGGGCGAACCGGGTGTGCCGCCAATTGCCCCGGCCTTGTGCAACGCTATTTTTGCCGCTACTGGTCAACGTATCCGCCAACTACCCATCAGGGATCAGTTACGAAAAGACTGATTAATTTCGAGACTTACCTGGCAAACCAGTCTCAAATTAGTAGCCATTGCCCTGTGCGTAGGTTCTTTTTCAGCTATCAATAGGGCTGTTTGTTAAGGTTCCTATCTTGATATAGTGGCCAATCAAACCTCGCTGTATCTAGGCATAAAGGTTAGCGATGACCATATCAACAAAGAGCAGCTTAAGCCAGATACCTGCTAGTATCTGGGCACTCGGCTTCGTTAGCCTAGCCTATCGCAGCGAGCGGTCCGGCTGCCTGGTCTGCGCCGTATACCGAAAATACGCTGCTGACAGTCATTGTTAAACTGACCAGCAATAACTGCACGGTATCGAACATAAGCTTGCTAGCTCAACTCAGAATCCGATTAGAAATCAATTATTGCTGGAGGTCAGTACTGATTTGCGTTTCAGGTCTTTGTTGAGACGTTGTAGGCGGTTTATCATTTCTTGTTTCATTTGCTCTCTGCCTATCAAACGTTTCAGGCTGCTACCAATTCCCGCTACCTGACCGGTAGCGCTACGGCTCGAATAAAACACCAGTGTACCCTCTTTATAGGGCAAGCCGCCGGCAGCCACTTGGCTGGAATCGTAGGAGTGGCCAACGTAAAATTGTCTAGAAAGTAAGATACCTCCGCTCTCGCTGCTCACCATGATCCGGTGAGTCAGAATAGCGGTTGGTCGGCCTTCGACACTGCTATTCATCCACAGGAACTGCTCTGTGCTGTTTGGCGGCAAGACACCTGGATAATTTTTCCAGACTTGTTGTAATTCGGGAAAATAGCGAGTCAATACCTTGCTATTGATGGCATTTTTACGCAGCTCTTCGGCAGGGTCGTCAGTGCCATTTTCGCGGCTGTAAACAGCAATCCCGGACAAACCGCTTTTTCGGTAGGCTTGCCAGCGTTGTAGCAATAGCTCACGATAATTTTGGCTGGCTTTTTTCAATAAAGTTTTGTTGTTGGCTCTAGTCAAACTGGGCTGCAGGGATTTCAGTCTGTCCAATTCAGGTTGTGACAAGTTGAATTTATCCCCCGGTTCAGCATTCAGGAATGCCTTGGCTTCATCAAGATGTTTGTTGGTAAACGCAAATTTCTTGAAGCTAGTGATGTCGGACTTGTCGGTAAGCGGGGCCGAGGCGATAATGCCGCTCTCGGTGGCCGTAAGCATACCTTGTTTTATATAATTAATAATTTGTGGCAAAGCTACCGGCAGTATCATTGCCACACCGATAGCCAACTCTTTTTGGCTGGTTTCAGGAATTTCGTAAGCGATAATTTCACCCCGCTCAAGATCGGTGATTTGCTCTGCATTGATACCGAAGTTTTGTAGCGCCTGTTGTGGAGTGGGTGCCTCGTCGGCGAAAACAGGCAGACAGCTTAATATGCCAGTTAGCAGTAGGAACTGGAGTGCACCTTTGTTAAAAAACATAAATAATCCGGTAAGCTTAAGTGGATACTAGAATTTTAAATGGCTTGATTCATGAGAGGCTATGGTGCATCAGGCCCAAGACGCCAATGGCGATCAGATAAACGGCCACAAAATAATTTAAAAACCTGGGTGCCAGCAAAAATTAATATGCCCATCACCAGGGCTAGTAAGGGTTCAGTCGGGATGTCATATTTAAAGTCATGGTGATTCTCCTTAGGTAAATTAGTTGGCGGCAAGCTTGGCCAGGGTTATTATCGACCCCAGGACAGCTAATCGAGTTATGTTGTAGGTTTAGTTGAATTTTGAACTGATATCAGCGAGGCCGGCTCTAAGGTCAGGCTTGCTGCGTATTCGTCTTTGGTCTTCATGGTTTTTCTCCAGGGTTGATAAAAGGTTTTTTACATTTAATTTGCATTTAACGATTGCAGAAAAGTCTAATCGAAAAATCAGTCGCAGTCGGTACGGAAACGTACATAACGTCGTTTTGAAAGGCAGGGGAATGGAGAGTTATCTTATGTGCGTTGTCGTACAGACCAGTCCTTAATATTGCGGTTAAGCTACAGTTGAGTTTTTTTAACAACTGTTTT
>CANNNN010000001.1 GCA_947506075.1 Methylococcaceae bacterium | reverse complement strand
GCTTATCATATAACCACACCTTCAGAGGGCGGAGAAGGGGCAGCGCGTTGCATGAGAAATGCGTTGCGCGATGCCGGTGTAAATGTCAGTGATTTAGACTACATCAATGCGCACGGCACTTCAACACCGGCCGGTGATATTGGAGAAACCCATGCGATGAAAGCCGCATTGGGCGATCATGCCTATAAAGTTGCCATCAGTTCAACAAAATCGATGATCGGCCATTTATTGGGTGCAGCAGGCGGTATTGAAGCGGTACTGACGGCATTAAGCATCAAAAATCAAATTGCCCCGCCGACTATCAATTTGGACAATCAGGATCCTGAATGTGATCTGGATTATGTGCCGAATACTGCCAGAAATATGAAGATTGATGTGGCCATGTCCAATTCCTTCGGTTTTGGCGGGACTAACGGCTCGCTGGTTTTTAAGCGTTATGAATAAGGTAAATTTGCCACAGATTCACTGATTATCTTAGAAAATCATTTTTCACGAAAAACTCTAAAATCGAGGCGTGACGAGGCTTGCAGTCCCGTTACTCACGTTTTGCAATGTGTAAATCCCTCTCCTGTTTAAACGTTCCGGTCAGGGTTGCAAACCCTGGCCGGCGTCAGTATTCCGGAAAAACTGGGGGATTTTATATTGCGAGTTGTCTTACTCCGGTATATTTCATAAGTTTACTCTTTGAATCGGTGGCAATATTTTGCTCGCTCAGTCTGTCGGGATAAAAAATGATTATGATCAATGGTGTAATCAAGGATTATATCGACGTAGCTGATCGCGGATTTCAATACGGCGATGGCTTATTCGAAACCATTGAAGTACGAGATGGACGCCCGGTTTTTGTTGATTTCCATTTGGAGCGATTAAAATCAGGTTGCCAAAGACTGCACATTCCTTTCCCAAACGTAGAAATCCTCAGTTACGAGCTTGGTGAGCTTTGCCGCAGCAAGATTTCCGCTAACGCTGTGCTTAAAATTATCGTCACGCGCGGCTCGGGTGGTCGGGGTTATCGTCAACCTGATGACATTAAGCCTACTCGCGTATTAAGCCTACACCCCCATCCCGATTATCCGCAAACTTATCAGCAGCAGGGTATAGTCGCGCGATTTTGCACGACCCGTTTAGGCTTGAATCCAACATTGGCAGGTATCAAGCATTTGAATCGGCTGGAACAGGTCTTGGCGAGAGCCGAATGGCATGATCCTGCTATTCAGGAAGGACTGATGCTCGATGGTCATGGCTATGTTATTGAAGGCACAATGAGTAATCTGTTTTACGTCAAGAATAACAATGTTTATACCGCAAGCCTGAATAACTCAGGTGTTGCCGGCATCATGCGCAATATTATCATCACGCTTGCAGCTGCCCAGGATATTCCGGTCATTGAGCATCAATTTACCCAGCAAGAACTGTTATCGGCAGATGAAATATTTGTCTGTAATTCGATTATCGGTATCTGGCCGGTCAAGCAGATTGCCATGCTAAATTTTGCAGCGGGTCTGATTACTAAAAACCTTCAAACGCAACTGAACAAGCTTATCGATAGGGAGGTTGGCCATGAACAATAAAATCATCGGTCTTTTCTTGTTGATCTTCGGTTTTGTTGGTGGCTTAGCCTGGGCGAATTACCATCATGCGCTACGTCAACCGGCGCTAGTCGGAGGCACGGTTGTTATCGAAATTGAAAAAGGCGATTCGCTGGACCGTATAATCGATAAACTGCTAACCCAAAAGCTGGCGGTTAATCCTTTCTGGTTTAAGCTTATCGTAGTTCAGGAGAGGGCGCTTAAAAAACTGAAAACCGGGGAATACGAGCTAACATCCGGTATGACCTTGCCTGAGCTATTGGCACTATTTGTTCAGGGAAAAACCATGCAGCATGCGATAACTTTTCCGGAAGGCTGGAGTTTTAAGCAAATTCGCCAGGAAATAGAGCTTAATCCCTATCTTGAGCATACCTTAAGCGCTGCCGAATTTGACAATGTGATGAGCAAAATTGCAGGGGCGGATTTATCTGTAGCTCGGCCTGAAGGTTTGTTTTTCCCTGACACCTATTTCTTTGAAAAACATGATTCCGATTTGTCCCTGTTGCAAAGAGGCTATGACAAAATGCAGCGGGTATTGCAACAGGAATGGCAGAACAAAGCCGAAGGCCTGCCGTTTACAACGCCCTATCAAGCGCTGATTCTTGCGTCGATAGTTGAAAAGGAAACGGCGGCTGTTGCTGAAAGACCGATGATAGCCGGCGTGTTTATTCGCAGACTGGAGAAAAACATGTTGTTGCAAACCGATCCTACCGTCATTTACGGCATAGGGGACAGTTATCAGGGCGATATTAAGTCCAAGGATTTAACCACAGCAACACCTTACAATACCTACGTCATCAGCGGCTTGCCGCCAACGCCGATTGCGATGCCGGGACGTGAGGCCCTGAATGCGGTGCTGCATCCGGAGAAGGGTGATAGTCTTTATTTTGTAGCCCGGGGCGACGGTACGCATGTGTTTTCAGCGAGTTTAAAAGATCACAATATGGCCGTTAACAGCTTTCAAAGGAAGAAAAAATGACCCGAGGAAAGTTTGTTACCCTGGAGGGCGGGGAGGGGGTAGGAAAAACCACCAATCTGGCTTTTATCAAAGACTATCTGGAGCAACATAACATCACTGTTGTTGTGACGCGCGAACCCGGCGGCACCGAGTTGGCCGAAAAGTTACGGCAATTATTGCTCGATACCCATAGCGAAGCAATTTCGGAAACGGCCGAGTTATTGATGATGTTTGCGGCAAGAGCCCAGCATATCAAACATGTGATTGAACCGGCCTTGGCGCATGGACACTGGGTGTTATGCGACAGGTTTACCGATGCGACCTATGCTTACCAGGGCGGTGGCCGAAACATGAAAATCAGCACCATAACCTGGCTGGAAAATCTGGTGCAAGGCTCTTTAAGACCGGATTTAACCCTGTTGCTGGATGCGCCGGTTGAGATAGGCATAAGCAGAGCCAGGGAGCGCGGCGCTTTTGATCGTTTCGAATCGGAAAAAATCAGTTTTTTTGAGAACGTCAGGCGCGCTTATCTATTGCAGGCTGAGCTGTACCCGGAGCGCATCAAACTGATTAAAGCCAACCAGTCGTTGCTCGATGTGCAGCGAGCCATAGTCGATGTTATTCGGACTTTACACGGCAATAGTGCAAGTCCAGTTTCTTCAAAGCAGGGCAGCTTTAAATGACAGAGATCGTTGCGCTATTACCCTGGCAAACGCAAAGTTGGGCGCATTTGTGCAGTTATATTGCGCAAAAACGGATTCCACAGGCTTTACTGATTACCGGCAATAAAGGCCTGGGTAAACAGCAATTGGCTTATCAGTTCGCTGTTGCATTGCTGTGTGCAAGACCGCAGGCCAACGGTCTGGCTTGCGGCCATTGCAGCAGCTGTTTGCTAATTAATGCCGACACGCATCCCGACCTTATACGGATACAGCCCGAGGAGCCGGGCAAAGGCATAGGGATAGGGCAGATACGCAACCTGATTACCCGATTAACGCTAAAGCCCCAGTTCGACACTTATCGGGTTGTTATTGTCAATCCGGCCGACAAGATGAACAGCGCTGCGGCTAACGCGTTCTTGAAATGTCTTGAAGAGCCAACCGAGCGCACCACTATCCTGTTGGTCACCGAAAAACCAAGCGCGTTACCGGCGACGGTGATCAGTCGTTGCCAGAAACTGGCGCTAGTGACACCGGACCAGGAAATAGTGGTTGATTGGCTGGTCCAGTCCCCTCTTTGCAAAACAGCGGAGCGAGGGGATTTGCGGCTGAACGTCTCGTTAGCGCAGGGCGCGCCTCTGCAGGCGTTAAATTATGTCAATGATCAAACATTAACGTTGCGCAATGATTGTTTCGCTGCCTGGATAGGGATTGCAAAGCAACTTAAATCGCCGGTCCTGATCGCCGAAGACTGGCACAAGCTGCCGGCACTGCCGTTGATATTCTGGATGACTTTCTGGATTATCGATTTAATTAGGGTTTATTATCAGGTCCGGGTTGAATATTTATATAATCCGGACTTGAATAGACAGTTGCAAGAACTGTCCGGACGACTAGACTTAAAAGGGCTTTATAAGCTTTATGATTTATTGCTGGCTGCCAGGCTGCGACTGGACACGCAACTAAACAAACAGTTATTGTTGGAAGAAGTTTTAATACAATGGCACGAACTTAACCGGAGCACATGACTATGGCAGAAGCCGCGCAGGGACAAGGCATCTTGTCCCTTTCAATTAAAGATAAAAATGCATTGTACATGGCCTACATGCCTTTTGTGACCAACGGCGGACTGTTTATACCCACCAGTCGTCAATATGAAATGGGCCAGGAAGTCTTTATGTTACTTAACTTAATGGACGAAACCGAACGCTTGCCGATTGCCGGGACCATAATCTGGATAACACCGCCAGGATCGGAGGGCTTCAGAGCTGTCGGCGTCGGCGTGCAATTTAGCGATCAGGATAACGGTATCTCACGCAACAAAATTGAAAACTATCTGGCCGGCTCTTTACAGCATGACCGGGTGACGCATACTATGTAAAAATGACTAAGGCGAAACGTTGACACCTTGTTTTTGCCTTTAGTCCTTTGCCTTTCGCCTGATTTTTTAAACAAACTTTTCCATTTTCAAAGAATATCTGATGTTAATAGACTCCCATTGTCATCTGGATCGTATCGATCTTGCCCCCTATCAAAATGATTTTGCCTGTTTCATGCATGAAGCAGAAAATAGTCAAATTGAACATTTACTATGCATTTCGATAGATCTGGAAGCTTATCCTGCGATGCAGGCTTTGGTAGCCCCGTATCCGCAAATATCATTGACCGTCGGTGTGCATCCCAATGTTCAGGAGGGGCAAGACCCCAGTGTTGAAGAGCTGGTCGCCTTAGGTCAGGCCGAAAAAGTCCTAGCCATAGGCGAGACCGGACTGGATTATTTTCGCAGCACAGGTGACTTGAGCTGGCAACACCAACGCTTCAGAAACCATATTCATGCCGCCAAGGCGTTGAAAAAACCGTTGATTATTCATACCCGTGAAGCCAAACACGATACGCTACGGATGCTGGAAGAAGAGGGTGCAAGCGAAGTCGGAGGGATTATCCATTGTTTTACCGAAGACTGGGCGTTTGCGAAGCAAGCCCTGGATTTGAATTTTTACATTTCCTTTTCCGGTATCGTCACCTTTAACAGTGCCAAGGAGATTCAGGACGTAGCCAAAAAAGTACCGGTCGACCGCTTTCTTATCGAAACCGATTCGCCGTATCTTGCGCCGGTACCGTTTCGCGGCAGACCCAATTATCCAACCTACGTGCGTTATGTCGCAGAACAGTTGGCTCAGTTGCGTGGAACGACAATCAATAAAATTGCAGATTCATCGACGGAGAATTTTTACAGATTGTTTAAGCTTGCATAAGTCTGAAAAACGCAGTTGGTCAGCGAAAGATTAGATATAAATCAATGTCTTGTATTTATTTTCCTGTTCGCGCTTTGGGTGATGGTCTACATATAATCCCTTTGAAAGCTTTCCTGTTAAGCGTGTTTTTCGTGGAGAAATGTTGTTTAGATTCATTGTTGAGCGGCAGGAAAAAGATGCAAAGGAAGAATAGTCTCTTCCCTTGGCTACGGCTAAGAGACGAAGCCAATGGTAAGGAGGGATTGCCGAGGGTGCGATGTGTGGAGTTGACGAAGATACCTGGATCGGGTGCAATATTATCTAATTCTGATGCGATTAAATTCAGTGATAAAATATTAAACGTTATGCAAGCTACCTAAGCATTCTAATAAGTTGCAACCTTACTCTTAATCATTACACCAGCGGAACCCCGGAACCATGAGTACCCAACCAGTCGATGCAGCAGCCTCTAACGATATCTTTTCCTCGACCTTCTTGATGGGCAATGTAGGCGCACCGTTTGTTATCGGACTGGCGGTCGGTTATTTTGCCAAAAAAATGTTGCGCACAGTGCTGTTTCTGGGAGGTGCGGCCATTGTACTGTTATTTGTTGCGGAATATTACGACGTCATCAGTATAACCGATGCAAAGTTGCAAGAAGTCGCCAGTGCTGCTACGGAAGCAGCCAAAAGTTCAGGTGGAATGCTGGTTCAGCGCTTGACCGGTATTACCAGTAAGGGTGTCAGTGGGGTTGGGGGCTTTTTTGTCGGATTTAAGCTGGGCTGAATTTTAGGTTCAAAAGCCTGGGCAACATGAGCATGGAAAAACAGTTGAGCCGCAGAGGCCACGGATTTACTGTGAGGGTGAATTATGGTTATTAGAGTTGTTGGAAACCACCTAAGTTGGGTGTATTTCTTGCAAGATATCGGCCCTAAACAGCAGGCAAAAAAAATGCGACTGTTAGGCCGCATTAGAGAAGGATATAACGCTCTGAATTCCGAGGAGGAAAGTTGCATCTCAAGAGTTGCAGCTATTCTAGCTATAACGGTTAAATAATGGAATGTGGCATATTGTCGCAGTATTAATAAATCCACAGAGAACATGTATCTACAATTTGTGAATTACAGGAATAATTCCGGATAGTGACAGGTCAACTAGGAATTTTCTCACAAGAAACCATCTGACTAAACAGTAAAATAATTTTATACGATTGATTTATAAATATTATTATATTGGTTTGCGTGGTTTAGATTTAATATAAAATTAAGATAATTTTTCCTTTACTAATAATGTCAGTTCTATATTGAGGTGATGACCATGTTAAATGAATCTGTATCTTCAACTAACGCTGTTCAATCCTATCTAACGTGGCTGGTAAACATGCCGTCGGGAGGGATTGCAACAATTATCCTGATCCTGTTTTTGACACTGCTGGTGATATTTGAGCTGTGTAATCCCAGAGAAATACAGTCCAGAAAGCAGCTGCGCCAGTCTTATCGGGCGAACATAAAATTATTTATTTTTAATAGCGTCGTGATGTCGTTATTGTCGGTTCCAGCGCTGTTCATTTTTGCTGGGCACTACTCTTACATTGGCTTGCTGAATTATCTGTCAAGCCCAGTATGGAAAGCGGTTCTTTCGTTTTTTGCGATGGATTTAATGCTGTATTTCCTGCACAAAGCCAGTCACAGTTTTAATGGCTTGTGGATACTGCACAGGGTGCATCACAGCGACCCCTATTTGAATGTTTCAACGGCATTCCGGATACATTTTCTGGAAGTCGTCCTCATTAATACGCTGAAGGCAATGCTGGTTGTCGTTTTAGGCATAGACGGGGCGTTGCTGCTTGCAAACGAGGCCGTTATTACGTTGTTCACGATGCTGCATCATGCCAATATTTCCTTCCGGGGCGAGCAGTTTTTAGGGCGGGTCATTGTCACTCCGTATTTACATCGAGTTCACCATTCAACCCTGCGTAATGAGCATGACCGTAATTATGGTGCGGTATTTTCGATATGGGACCGCTTGTTTGGTACTTTAGCAGAGCTGAAACCTACTGAAATCGGAGTTAAGGATTACTCGTCGCAAGAGCTTATCAATCTGATAACTTGCGGATTAATGATGGGCAGCAGTTCCCCGCTAGCATTTAACCTGGATAAAATGATTGCTGAAGCAGCCTATTACAAAGCCGAGAAACGTGGCTTTTATCCAGGCAATGAATTTGGTGATTGGCTGGAAGCAAAAAAAGAAATTATTAGCTTGGTTTATGGTCAGGAACAAGCCAAAAACAAGCTGAAACAGAAGTGGCAAGGATGGGTTGAAAGCATCAACGATGCCTTAAATGGCAGAAGCCAGATATATCCGTTGTTTCGGAAACTGCTTAATTAAGTGCTCGAACGCATACTGCGGTAATGCTGATTTCCGAGCCCCGACCCAGCTTGGGAATCAGCGTAAAAATCGCTCCGCGTTAAATGGGTAGTTATCGTAAACTTTTGACTATGTTCTCGTTGGGCATGAGGACAATTGCTCAATATCATAGCCACTCGGCGGCAACATCAATTAACAAGATGCGTTGATCATCCAGTCTAAGTGACAGGGTTTTACACAGTATATCGGTATTGAAATCCCGATAACGTTCCGACGTGACCAGGCGATAGCTGTCTTTTTCTGCCTCAAGCGCCAGTAACTGGTAAAAATAAGGTCGCCATGCCCAGTTAAAACCACGTTGGGACGTATCCTCGTACCAGTTGGCATCGGCAAAATTAAAATTCGAGGAGATTTGTTCGCCCTCGTTATTGCATAAATAAAAGCGCAGCACACCGCTGGCTTCAAATGGATGTGCGGATAATTTATTCAGGTTAAAGTCGGTTTCCAGGGCTTTTTTCAGCAGTTCAATCAAGTTCTTAATGTTGGCGATAAACTGTATTTTATGTTTCTCCCTTGCTAAGGTTTTGGACAAGAAACTTTTTCGTAATGTGTTTATTTGTTGTTGATAATACAGCGGTTCTTTGAATTCTGCTGTGGCCGGCGAAAACAGATAGCCTTGCATATATTGGGCGCCGCAGCTTAAACCGAAATGAAAGTCGGCTTCGGTTTCCACTCCTTCGCAAACGATACGGCAGCCGGTGCGTTTAGCCAGACGGGAGATCAAATGCACGATATCGCTGGCAATGCCGCCTTTGGCCGCATTCTGGAATAACTGCATATCGAGCTTGATGATGTCGGGTTGTATGGCCATGACTCTTTCCAGTTGGGAAAATCCCGCGCCAAAATCATCAATCGCTATTTTCAAGCCGTGCTTACGATATACGGTGGCAATTTCAACGAGTTTGTCGAGGTCGCCTTTGGATTCGGTTATTTCAATAATGACCCTGCTGCGATCAATATTGAGTTCGTCCAACATCAATACCGTTGGTAAGGCATTAAAGTCGGTAATCAGATCGACCCAGGCGGCCGAGATATTGATGGTTAAATAGCCGCTGCAATTTGATAGCTTGAATTGTTGCAGCGCCAGTCGCCGAACTTTTCGATCCCAGGCAATCAGTTGATCGACAGAAATATCTGGCGAACAAAATAGCTCGCCTGCCGAAATAACCCTGCCCTGGTCATCATTTTGCCTGGCCAAGGCTTCATAACCGATGATAGTGCCGCTGGCGGCGCCAACAATGGGCTGAAAATAGGGGAACAGGCTTTTATCTTCAGCGCTCGTGGTTGTAGAGCTGGACAAGATCGTGACAGCGCCTCGACCAAGGGCAGTAGCTGGCCGGGCTGAGGGCTTATGACCGATGATTGCGCTAACACTGGTCGGGGGGCAAGAGCATGGGTTTTTTTCAGTAATCATAAGGATCTTCAATTATGGCGTTATGTCATGGAGAGTGTTTGTTGCTTTTCGGTGATATGGCCGGGTTAAAGCTTCTCCAGTAGATTCATTGGTTTTTAGATACTGATAAATTTATTTTGCGACGATGAATAATTTCCATAGGAAATAGTTGTTTTTATGCTGCCTCCGCAATGACTGCCAGCCGGTAATTGGTCTGACAGTTTGTCTATTGAATTATGGTCGTTATTAATGACCTTTTTTAGTTCGGATCGAGAAACATCAAAACACCGGCAAATGTTCATAGTATTTAACTCCTGGAGGTCACCTTAGAGTAGGCGCCATTGCCTAGGTAGTTCGACGTTAAACTAAAAATTTTCAGCGCTCCGGCATTGGAGCTTATGTGATTATATCAGCAGTTAATATGCCAATATTTCCATGGTGTTTTGTAATTAATTTTTATCAATAAATACAAGTGGTTCAATGCAATATTGAATGGGGCTGGGTTGATTGCAATAAAGCAATGCATTAAACAGGGGCAGTCTCCTATATTGGCGCACCAATATAGATCGTTTAGTTGTGTGCAGTGGCTGCTGTAATAGAACTAACCCAAGTCCTGCGGCCTGTCTGCCTAGCTGGCATAATAACTGCTTTTATTTTTGCTAGATATCTAAACTCCCAGGAACAGGGCATGTCTAAAATGAGTCATCTCAATGTCATTGAGAAATACGAAGAGCACCGGCCCGCTATTCATAATATGCTGTCTTCCATCTTGGGCTGCTTTGCCGATGAAAAGCTGTTTGATAAAAGTTATCAGGAGCTGACTGAGTTGCTTAGCTCGCTGTGTTCTTATTATCCTTTTATCAGCCTGTTTTACCTGCTGGATGTAAAAGGCAAACAAATCTGCGTTAATGTGCCGGGCAGTCATTTCAAGCATCATCCTAAAATTGGCCTGGATGCAGATCGCAGCAATCGGCCCTATTATCTGGCTGCAATCAAGGCCGACGGCGTGGCTGTGACCGAGCCTTATTTGTCCAGCGTCAAGCGGGAGTTATGCTTGTCCGCCAGTATGAAAATTATGGATCAGGACAGCAGCATTAAAGGCATAGTTGTGCTGGATATTGATCTAAGTTCAATGCTGGATGTATTGACCGGCGACAGCCGATGCATCCATTTCGAGCCTTATTTTAAAACCATGTATACACTGATTGTGCTGGGTTTATTTACGGTTGCACTGGTGCTGCTTTATGCGGCCGGGGTTGAATGCTTCAAGGTGCTGCGCTCGATCATGGATCCGCAAATAGCAATGGAAATTCCATTTGGCGTGGTGATTTATCTGACCCTGGCGCTGGCTATTTTTGATTTGGGCAAGACTACGCTGGAAGAAGAGGTTTTGTTATATAAGGATATCCTCAGGCACAGCTCAACTAGGCGGACGATTACCCGCTTTATTGCGGTGATTATTATCGCCGTATCGATTGAGGCCTTATTGATGATCTTTAAATTCGCGTTAAAAGGTGACAGCGAGCATATTATTGTAGCGGTGTGGATTATTATTGCGGTGGCCTTGCTGCTGGTGTCGTTGGGTATTTATGTTTATTTGGGCAGCAAGGCGGAAGGGATGTTGTTGAACAATCGAGATAAGGTAAAGAAAGCGGTTTGAGATGAAAACATTTATTAAAGTGACGGAAATATGGATACCGGCAAAGGATCGTACCCACCTGGAGTTTAGTGCCGGTTTGTATGGTGATTTGAATGAGTTTCGGGTAGCCAGCGAAAAAGAATCTTTTGCCTTCGACGAAGGCTTGCCCGGCAAAGCCTGGGCTGCAGGTCATCCGGTGGTCTTGACCGAATTTGAGCATTCCTATTTTAAGCGCACAAAATCGGCTAAAAAAGCCGGTTTAACCTGCGGCATTGCGATACCTATATTTTCCGGTGAATTTTTGATGGCCGTGGTGGTGTTTTTATGTGGTAACGACCAGCATTATTCCGGCGCTATCGAAGTGTGGAGTAACAGTGTCGGGGACAATGCCGAGTTGGCTGTTAGTGACGGCTATTACGGAACGTTGGCTGATTTTGATCGCATGTCCGGAGCAATGAGGTTTGGCAAAGGTTCTGGGCTGCCTGGGCAGGTCTGGGCAACGGGTATGCCGGTCTTGATAGAGGATCTGGGTTTGGAATCGGCTTTTGTCAGAAGTATGGAGGCCGGAAATAGTGGCATTACCACAGCGCTGGGTATACCGATTTCGGTGCTTGAAAAGCAGGTTTATATTATGACCTTTCTGTCGGCTAAAGCGACGCCCATTGCCCGGAGGATACAGATATGGGTGATAGACGAAAATGAGCAGTGTTTGGTGTGTCAGTCAGGATACAGTAAGCAAAATGATGAGCTGGCTGAAATCTTTGAAAGTGTTTCAGTCCGCAAAGGCGAGGGCTTATTGGGCCGGGTATGGCTGACGGGCGTTCCGGTGATTAGAAATCATTCGAACGGTCTTGTTTCCGGCCGTGTGAGTTCGATGCTTGCGATGCCTGTCATAGCTGACGGCCATTTGAAAGCCGTGGTTACCTTTATATTTTAATTGCCGGCTAAGGCAAATAAATGAGCCGGTCGGGGTTTGCAAGCCCGACCGAAACGTTTGGGGCTTTAAATGGATAAAACTTTAATGACGGGGTTAAAGCCCCGTCATGCTTCAGGCAATCAACGCTATCATAATAAGCTATAATCCTGATGGCTCTAACCATGAAATCAACCTGTTATTCAACAAATAATCATATGACTACAAAATATACACCTCTAAAAGATCACGACACCCCCATCAAGGTATTATTTACCGGTTATCTGTGTACGGTGGGTATCGGCTATATGTTTGCCTTAATTCAGATATTGTTTACCCACGGCATGGCGGATGGAAAATTCGGTTTGTCGGTTGACGATATTGTTTACAGTTATTACGGAAACCGTTCAGGTACAGTGTTGGAGCAGAAATTGAATGGCTCGATGAAAGAGAATGCCCCGGAAAAGGAGCGATTCAAGATTATGGAATGGGTCAGAGATGGCGCGGATAGTGATGCTTATATAGCCGACGGCATTGAAACAATAATTGAAAGCCGTTGTGTGATGTGCCATAACAAGGAGGCTTCCGGCATACCTGATTTTACTCGGTTTGAGGCAGTAAAAGCCTTAACGACACAGGATACCGGTGCGACCTTCGAGTCCTTGACGCGGGTTTCGCATGTGCATATGTTCGGCATCAGTTTCATTTTTATGTTTGTCGGGCTTATTTTCAGTTTTGCGGAGACCACCACCACGCAATATAAATGCATAGCCATCGGCATGCCCTATGTCTTTCTGGTGGCCGATATCTTGTCCTGGTGGTTGACCAAAATTCACCCGATGTTTGCCTGGCTGGTTATTTTTGCCGGTATGGGTATGGGCGTCTCGTTCATGTTTATGTGGGTAACTTCTATTCTGGAAATGTGGCTGTTTAAACCGGTCTTTATTAATGGTTTCGGTGCGCGTTATTTACAACTGCGCGATAGTTCGGAAGTATCACTTGCGGACAGGGCTTGGTTTTATCTTAAGGTGTTGGGTCAGCAGCTTAAACTGGCAGGGATTTTTGCTAAAGAACAATGGCTAAGTCGTGGCTGGCCGGTGGTTAAAGCTTGGTTTAAGAAATAGTGTAATAAACACTTAAATAATTTTCCACGCTTAGCACGAAAAATAACGGCATCCGCTAGGTGAGGCTCTAGCTTTATGCATGCCGGTTCCCAAGCTTGAAGCTTGGGAACCGGCAGCGAGATCTATAGCAGTCTGTTTTTTGAGTTATTTAAGCAGATCAGCCATCGCGATAACGTTTTTCGCCATTTCTCCGATTGGAATATTGCGGTCCATCGCCAGTTTTCTTAAGGTGTGATAAGCCTCGTCTTCGGAATAGTTGCGGGTTTTGATCAAAATACCTTTGGCCCTATCGATCAGTTTCCGCTCTTCAAGCTTGGACTTTGTTTGCGCCAATTCATTTTTAAGCTCTTGCTGCTCGTTAAATCTCGCCATCGCGATAATGATAGCGCTGTTAATGCGACTGGTTTCCAGGCCGTTGACCACATAAGCGCTGCCCCCGGCCTTGACGATTTGCTTGATGGTGTCAGATGTATCATCAGCGGTAAAAATGATGATTGGTAACACTTGATGCTGGTTAAGGTAATGAATGTCCTGAATATGTTTTCTAGGGTTGGTAATGTTGAAAATAACCAGATCCGTTTTGTGATTCTCGACTAAGAATTTGAGGTTTTCGCCAGGCATTACAATGCTTTTGACCGAATAGCCTTTAGTAACCAGTATTTTTTCCAATAACGGGTCGGTTATTTCATCTTCGATAAGCATTATATTTAGATTATTCATGCTCAAAATATAAGCACAAACTAGGCCATTTTTTATATCACTAGCGGATAGCGGAATATTTGTTGCTTGTCATAAAATCATTGCACAGTAAACGAGCATTAATTAATTCTGAGCACCATCTTGGTTCGTTGGTAGCTTCGTTTTTTAGTTTAATGATAGTTCTAGTCATTAAACTCATAGTCTTGTTAAGTTTGGCACAGCAGTTGCTCTATATCCTCAAACAACAACAGAATGTTATCGGGGTTAGCTTATGAGCGTAAAACAAACACTAGTCGTCATTGGTAATGGCATGGTCGGGCAGCATTTTCTGGCGAGTCTGGTTGAGAGTGCTATTAAAGAACAATATCAAATCATTACCTTTTGCGAAGAGCCCAGAGCCGCCTATGACCGGGTACATTTATCGTCTTTTTTTACCGGCACTACCGCTAAGCAACTGTCGTTAGTCGAGGACGATTTTTTCGAGCAACACGGCATCACTATTCATTTGGGCGATAAAGCGTCCAACATCGACAGAGACAATAAAACCGTCACCTCGGCAAAAGGCCTGACCATCAGTTATGACAAATTGGTGTTGGCAACCGGGTCTTATCCTTTCGTGCCGCCCGTTCCCGGCCATGATCGCGCCCAATGTCTGGTTTATCGCACCATCGAGGATCTTGAAGCGATGGCGGCTGCGGCTAAAGTCGGCAAGGTCGGCACCGTGGTCGGCGGTGGCTTGTTGGGCCTGGAAGCGGCCAAGGCTTTGATGGATTTGGGATTGCAAACCCACGTGGTCGAATTTGCACCGCGCTTGATGGCGGTGCAGCTCGATGACGCGGGCGGCGCGATGTTACGGCGCAAGATCGAGGATTTGGGCGTGACCGTGCATACCGGTAAAAATACCAGTTTGATTACTGATGGTCAGCAGTGCGTAAATCTTATGTGTTTTGCCGATGGCGAAGAACTGGAAACCGATATCGTACTGTTTTCGGCCGGCATCCGTCCGCGTGACGATATTGCCAGAGTTTGCGGTCTGGAGGTCGGGCAGCGGGGCGGCATAGTCATCGACAACCAGTGTCGTACCTCCGACCCCAGTATTTATGCGATAGGCGAATGCGCGTTGTGGAACGGCATGATTTACGGACTGGTCGCGCCCAGCTACGCGATGGCGCGCACCGTAGTCTCTGCTTTGGCAGGCGGCTCGCTAAGTTTCACCGGCGCGGATATGAGCACCAAGCTGAAACTGATGGGCGTTGATGTAGCCAGTATCGGCGATGCCCATGCAAAAACTCAGGGTGCGAAAGTTTACACTTATCAAAATGGCGACAGCGAGGTCTATAAACGTCTGGTCGTCAGTCAGGATAAAAAGCAGTTGCTGGGCGCGGTGCTGGTCGGCGATGCTTCGGGTTACAGTACCTTGTTGCAATATTGTCTGAACGGTATTGAGTTGCCAGCTTATCCGGATGCGCTGATTTTACCGCACCGCTCCGATGAGTCGGTGGGCCTAGGTCCTGATGCGCTGCCGCTATCTGCGCAAATCTGTTCCTGTTACGATGTGACCAAGGGCACAATTTGTTCGGCTATTGAAGGCGGCTGCATGACGATGGGCGCGTTAAAAGCCGAAACCAAGGCGGCAACCGGCTGCGGTGGTTGTTCTGCGCTAATGAAATCGGTGCTGGATTCGGAATTGTCCAAACAGGGTTTTGAAGTCAATACCGATATTTGCGAACATTTTGCCCATACCCGGCAGGATTTATTTAACCTGGTTAAGGTAGAGCGGATCAAAACCTTTGCCGACTTGTTGCGCAGGCACGGTAAGGGTATAGGCTGCGAGATTTGCAAGCCCGCCGTCGCCAATATCCTGGCCTCACAATGGAACGATCATGTTCTGGAAAAAGACCATTTGGGGCTGCAGGACACCAACGATACCTTTCTGGCCAATATGCAAAAAGATGGTACCTATTCGGTCGTGCCGCGCATCACCGGCGGCGAAATCAGCCCCGACATGCTGATTGCGTTGGGCCAGGTTGGCAAGAAATATAAGCTGTATACCAAGATCACTGGCGGCCAGCGCGTGGATATGTTTGGAGCCCGGGTCGATCAATTGCCCTCTATCTGGAAAGAATTGATAGATGCCGGTTTTGAATCGGGTCACGCATACGGCAAATCCCTGCGCACCGTCAAATCCTGTGTCGGCAGCACCTGGTGCCGTTACGGCGTCGATGACAGCGTGGGACTCGCTATAGAACTGGAAAATCGTTACAAGGGCCTGCGTTCGCCGCATAAAATCAAATTCGGCGTGTCCGGCTGCACCCGGGAATGCGCCGAGGCGCAGGGTAAAGATGTTGGTATCATCGCGACCGAAACCGGCTGGAGCCTCTATGTCTGCGGCAACGGCGGTATGAAACCGCGCCACGCGGATTTATTTGCCACCGGACTCGATAAGCCTACCCTGATAAAATTCATCGACCGTTTTTTGAGTTTTTATGTGCGGACCGCAGACCGTTTACAACGCACCTCGGTGTGGATGGAAAATATGGAAGGCGGACTGGATTATTTAAAATCGGTAGTGATTGACGACAAACTGGGCTTATGCGGGCAGTTGGAGCAGCAGATGCAGCATGTAATCGACACCTATCAATGCGAATGGCTTACCACGATTGAGGACGAGTCCAAACTGAAACGTTTCAGGCATTTTGTCAACAGCGATCAGCCCGATGATAATGTGGTCTTCGTCGAAGAGCGAGGTCAGCTTCGTCCGGCCGATGAAAGCGAGCGGAAGCATTTTAAACTGGCGGAGATGGCATAATGGCAAAGTGGCTAGATATTTGCGGTGTTGACGATTTACAGCCGGATTCAGGGATTTGCGCGTTGATTGAAGGAGAGCAGGTGGCTATTTTTAGTTTTGCCCTTCGACTCCGCTCAGGGAACGCAGTCGATTGTTCCGTGAGTGAAGTCGATCGTTCCGTGATTGAAGTTAATCGTTCCCTGAGCGGAGTCGAAGGGGGCGATACACAAGTATATGCGGTCGGCAATTATGATCCTATCGGCAAGGCCAATGTCCTGTCGCGCGGCTTGATCTGCGACATTAACGGTCAGTCGGTGGTTGCCTCGCCGTTATACAAACAACATTTCAATCTGCAAACCGGCGTTTGTTTGGAAGATGAAGCAGTGAAAATACCTGTTTATCCGATACGGATTGAAAAAAATCGCGTTCAAGTCAGCGTTGGAGCAGCGTTATGAAGTACAACTATTACATCACCGATGTATTTACCAAGCAGATATTCAGCGGCGCACAAATAGCCGTATTTCCGAAAGCCGAGGGTTTAAGTACAGAGCAAATGCAGTTGGTGGCCAGAGAGTTAAACCTGTCGGAAACCGTTTTCGTGTTTCATCCGGATAAGCAAACCACCAACCGGGTGATGCGGATCTTTTCGCCGCAGGGCGAAATCGATTTTGCCGGACATCCGATTATCGCCGCCGCCTTTGTCTTGGCGAGTTGCGGTGCTATACAATTGGCTCCCGTCATTACGCCGCTGGTTTTCGAACAAAATGCCGGTCCGGTTAAGGTCAATATTTCCGCTGAAAACGGCAAGCCCAGTTTCGTGCAGTTCACCCGTACAGTGACTTCCATTGTTGACCGCTTTGCGCCCAGTGATGACGAGCTAGCCAGTTTCCTGACGCTGCAACCGTCTGAATTGGATCATAAAAAATTTAGCACGCGACTGGTGTCCTGTGGAGTTCCGTATCTGATCGTTCCTGTTTGGCGGTACGAAAGTGTAAGACATGCAAAATTCAACTACACCGCCTGGAGTCAATCCTGCGCTCCGCAGACGGCCGCCCAGGAGATATTGCTGTTTTCCCCGAAAACACCGTATGCGGATGCCGATTTTAATGCCCGCTTGTTTGGACCTCGTATTGGTATCCACGAAGATCCACCGGTCGGCAGTGCGATGCCTGCGTTTGCCTCGTATTTAAGCTCCTTCGAATTCATGCAAAAAGGCACTTATACCTTTGCGGTGGATCGTGGCGAACCCGGCAATCGTCGCAGCGTATTGAATTTGGAAATGGATCATAAAGGTGAGGACAGTTTGACGATTCGGGTTGGCGGTGCGGCGGTGATGGTGGCGGAAGGGATAATGACTGTTCCGGCTGTAAGCTAAATTGGTAGCCTAAAATTTCAAAGGGATGCCGAACTGTAAGTCATTAGTTAAAAAGTGAGTTGAAATAACAATACAAGATATTGATTTATTTAGAGTTTTTCGTTATTTTCGTGGGCAATTCTATGGATTCGTAGTCTGCACAAATCGGCCTTATTATTTCCAGGCGTTTGTTTTGAGCTCAATTCAGGCGATAATGCCGGTCGCTAAAAGAAGTAGCGCGCACTTACTACGGAATGATGTTATGAAATCCAGAGATAGACGACGGGGACTGGTTCTGGTCAATACCGGTTCGGGCAAGGGGAAATCTTCCAGCGCTTTGGGCATGGTTTTTCGTGCCGCAGGGTGGGATATGAAGGTCTGTGTGATCCAATATATTAAGGGGAAATGGCAGACTGGCGAACAAAAAGCGGCCGAACGCTTTGATAATATTGAATGGCATGTGTTGGGTGATGGCTTTACCTGGGACACTAAAAATCCTGAGCAGGACATTAAAACTAGCCGGGAAATTTGGGAATTTAGTAAGGCCAAGATATTGTCCGAAGAATTCGATTTGGTGTTGCTCGATGAGATCAATTATTGCTGTGGATATAATTGGATTTCCGGTCAGGAAATAGCCGATTTTATACGCGATCAAAAACCGGCCTGGATGCATTTGATTTTGACCGGCCGCAATGCGGCACCCGAGGTCATTTTGTGTGCCGATACGGTAACCGAAATGACCAAAATAAAGCATGCCTATGAACAGGGGATCAAGGCTGAGCAAGGGATTGAGTTTTAAACAGTATTACCCTAGTCGGACAGTTTATAAGTATTTTAGGGTAAATATTCGAGCAAGCTGTAAAATGATCGACGATTATCACAGCAAGGAGAAGAGAAATGTCTGAAACACAAAAAATCATGTTGGCTGTTGCTGCTGTTTTTATAATGGGCTTTGTTTTAGTTGGTTTAAGTAAAGAGGATCAAACGCCGGAACAAATGGAAGCGGCGGCACAGATTAGGGGTATGGTTGCGATGCAAATGATGGCAAACGAAAAATGCCCTCAGAAAATTAAAGAGGTAACCGGAGAGCAGGTGTTTCTGACGTCTGAAACCGAGAGTGATAAGGAAACTTATCTGACGATGAAGTGGGTCGGTGAAAATGCTGGCAAGGGCGGATTCAAAAACGCATCGTGTACCTTGCGAGCGTCTCTGGGTGGGATATCGGAGCTGATCATTGATGATAAAGTCATCATAAAGAAATAAATACCAGCTTGAATGGGAATCCGGTTGGGCAACTTACATAAATATAACAGCTGAAAATTAAATACCTAGCCTACTGGAGCACAGGAAAAATCTGGGCTCCAGTAGGGGGTATTTTTTTTGCTGGGAACCGCTTAAGATAATTTGGCGATGTTTTTCCTTGAAACATGCGTTGCCTACTAAACAGCTGTAAAACACGAATACCACAAGTAGCACAAGACTAAGGCCCCTTAAGCTGCCGTCATGTCGCTAAGGCTAAAAATAACAATAATGAAATTAATATGACAAAAACAATGATTAAGGGAGCTTTAAAAACATGGAAAGAAGATCGGGGCTTTGGCTTTATTAGTCCGGATGATGGTGGAAAAGATATTTTTATCCATATTTCGGCATTAAAGGGTACAAGTCGTCGCCCGGTGTCCGGGGATGTTATTTATTACCAGGTTGCAAGAGACAATCGCGGCAAGTACAAAGCGATTAATGCCTATATTGACGGCGTGGAAATTCTCGAAGACAAGTCCGCCGGCCTGTTCAGTACCAGAAAAAACCTTATGCTGATAGCGCTAATCTTAGCGGCTATAACGGCGGCGGTTACTGCTGTTATTTTTGCAAGCTAATCGTTAGAGATGTCTTTTTTACAAGCCGATGTGTCGACTAATGGTGGCGCACTACATTGGCTTGTTTATCTATCAGTTAGATTGTAAGCGGACTACAGCGGGCGCTTATTGCGCCAGTGATATCGGCTGTTGTTCCGATAGTTCTAGCAATACATCGGATTCAGGTTGTTCCGGCGATTCATCAGGTTGTAGTGGTGACTGATGGACACAGATACCTATTGAACAAGGCTTGGTAATGACCGATTCACAAAAATGGCTAATCGTTGCTTTTCTCTCGGGCTCAGCCGGGCTGGTTTACTTGTTGGCTCCGGTGTTGATGCCGTTTTCGTTTGCGGCGATGCTGGCTTATTTGGGCGATCCGTTAACCGATAAACTGGAAACCTATCGTCTATCCCGAACCAACGCGGTATTGGTGGTTTTTTCGGTGATGACGCTGGTTTTTGGGCTAGTTTTACTACTGCTGATTCCTCTATTGGAGCTTCAGGTCGAAAATTTCCTGTCCAACCTGCCTGCCTATGTCGCAGGCTTGAATGAAATCGTCATACCCTGGCTACAGCGGCGATTTCATTTAGGCTTAAGGCCGGTTAACCTCACTCAGATTGTTGGTCTGATTAAAAGCCACTGGGAGCAGGCGGGCGGAATTGCCGCGAGCTTAATGAGCTCGGTTTCGCATTCCGGCGGGGTGATAGCCGAATGGCTGATGAATCTGCTGTTAATTCCGGTGGTCACGTTCTATTTGTTGCGCGATTGGGATAGTCTAGTCGGCAAGGCCCATGATTTATTGCCCCGGCGTGTTGCGCCTACTGTATCCAAGCTGGCTGGCGAAGTGGATACGGTGTTGGGGGCATTTGTCCGGGGTCAGTTTTATGTGATGCTCGCCTTAGGTTATATTTATAGTGTTGGCTTGTGGATGACCGGCCTCGATTTGGCTTTGTTGATCGGTATGTTGGCCGGTCTGGTCAGTTTTGTGCCTTATCTGGGCTCCATCGTCGGCATCGTTACAGCCTGTATCGCGGCCTTGGTTCAGTTTCATCAGCTCATTGATTTGCTGCCGGTTGTTATCGTATTTGTTGTTGGCCAATCTCTGGAAGGTATGCTGTTAACGCCGATGCTGGTGGGCGATAAAATCGGCTTACATCCGGTCGCGGTGATGTTTGCGGTATTGGCCGGCGGCCAGTTATTTGGCTTTTTGGGGATTTTGCTGGCCTTGCCCGTTGCATCGGTCATTATGGTGTTGCTAAGGCATGCGCATGATGTATATCGATACAGCGATTTTTACGGTCGGGAATGAAGTTCAGGTCTTTCGTTTTTTTATGTTGCATAACCCCGTTCCTGGTTGGCGTGTGCCTGGGCAGTAATCAAAAGCGGGAAGCCGACTTTGCCGATAGCATTAACAAGACCCTGGCTATCGGCAAGGCTGTCTGGCTGGAATCGGGCGGAACTAAATTTCTCGGACTTTATACCCAAACAGAAAAGGTCACCAGCAAGGGGGCTGTTATCATTCTGCACGATAGGGATGGGCATCCCAATCAGCAGCAACTGATTTACGGCTTGAGGGTCTTTTTACCCGGCCATGACTGGGCAACCCTGTCCTTGCAAATGCCGCTTAGGGAAGCTGGCGCCGGCGATGAAGATTATTATGCGTTGTTTGCGGAGGCGTCGGCGCGGGTTAAGGCCGGAATTGACTATGCAAAGAGCAACGGTGCAGAAAACATTGTCGTGGTCGGTTATGGTTTGGGTGGACTGATGGGGCTTTACGCGCTGAGTGAACAGGCGGCGGATATTAAAGCACTGGTGGCCATCAGTTTGCCGGTGCCGAAAACCGAAAACAAGGTTGCCCAAACGCTGGAATTGCTAAAGCAGGTCAAGATTCCGATGCTGGATATTTATGGCGCATTAGACGTGTCGGATGTAACAGGCAGTGCCAGGGACAGGCGCGTTTCGGCAAAAGAAAATACCGGTTACCGGCAGATTAAAATCAATGATGAAGGCCATGCTTATCTCCATGACGAAGGCTTGCTGGTCAAGCGGATATACAGCTGGCTGGGCGTTGCGTTCGATACTGCTTCGGCCGAGTAGGGCGTGTGCCGCCTTCTTCTGTTACAATGCACGCCAAACACCAGAGTGCAAGGTTTTGCACTGGGCATTAACACTATCATAACAAGTTGAAATACAGTGGATTTAAAACATATAAGAAACTTTTCCATTATCGCGCATATCGATCATGGTAAATCTACGCTGGCTGATCGTTTTATACAAATATGTGGGGGCTTAAGCGATAGGGAAATGTCAGCCCAAGTGCTTGATTCTATGGATATTGAAAAAGAGCGCGGCATCACGATTAAGGCGCAGAGCGTCACGCTGGACTTTAAGGCAAAAGACGGTGAAACCTATCAGCTGAATTTCATCGATACCCCCGGCCATGTCGATTTTTCTTATGAGGTTTCCCGGTCATTAGCCGCCTGTGAAGGTGCGCTGCTGGTCGTCGATGCGGCTCAGGGCGTTGAGGCGCAAAGCGTAGCCAACTGCTATACCGCGATAGAGCAGGGTCTGGAAGTAGTGCCGGTGCTGAATAAAATTGATTTACCCTCTGCCGAACCCGAGCGGGTGCTGGCCGAAATTGAAGAAGTGATCGGTATTGCCGCCGACGAGGCGCTGATGATCAGCGCAAAAACCGGCTTGGGCGTTCAGGATGTGCTGGAACAACTGGTACTTAAAGTTCCGCCGCCGCAAGGAAATATTGACGGGCCATTGCAGGCCTTGATTATCGATTCCTGGTTTGACAGTTATCTGGGCGTGGTGTCGCTGGTCAGGATTATGCATGGCAGCATCCGCCGCAAGCAAAAGATTACCATCATGTCCACCGGCAAGTCCTTTATCGCCGAGAAAGTCGGCGTCTTTACACCCAAGCGGCTGGAAAAAGACATTTTAAATACCGGCGAAGTCGGTTATGTCGTCGCCGGTATTAAGGATATTTTCGGTGCGCCGGTCGGCGATACGATTACCTGGTCGGATAATCCGGCTTCTGATCCGCTGACCGGATTTAAAAAAGTACAAGCGCGCGTTTTCGCCGGCCTGTATCCGGTCAGCTCGGATCATTATGAAGGTTTGCGCGAGGCGTTGAATAAGTTAAATCTCAATGATGCATCGTTATATTTCGAGCCGGAAACCTCTCAGGCCTTGGGCTTTGGTTTCCGTTGCGGATTTCTCGGCATGCTGCACATGGAGATTGTGCAGGAGCGTTTGGAGCGGGAATACGATGTCGATCTGATCACCACCGCGCCTACCGTTATCTATGAGGTCATTACCCATAATGACCAGATTCTGATGATCGATAATCCGGCCAAACTGCCCGACATGGGCACTATCAAGGAAATCAGGGAACCTATCATCCGGGCCAATATCCTGGTTCCGCAGGCTTATCTGGGCGGTGTGATTACTTTGTGCATAGAAAAGCGCGGCGTGCAGAAAGACATGCAGTATGTAGGTCGGCAAGTATCCTTGCATTATGAAATGCCGATGAGCGAAGTGGTGCTGGATTTCTTCGATCGTTTAAAGTCGGTCAGTCGGGGCTTTGCGTCATTTGATTATGAGTTCTTGCGTTTTCAGCCGGCTGATTTGGTCAAGCTGGATGTGTTGATCAATGCCGAAAAAGTCGATGCCTTATCGATCATCGTGCATCGTGATCTCAGCAATAATCGGGGCAGGGATCTGGTCGAAAAGATGCAGGAACTGATTCCACGGCAAATGTATGAGGTTGCGATACAGGCGGCTATCGGTTCCAAGGTGATTGCCAGATCCACCGTTAAAGCGATGCGGAAAAATGTGATCGCAAAATGTTATGGCGGCGATATTAGCCGTAAGAAAAAATTGCTGGAAAAACAAAAAGCCGGTAAAAAGCGCATGAAACAGGTCGGCAATATTGAAATACCCCAAGAAGCGTTTCTGGCCGTTTTGCAGCTTAACAAAGAATAAAGACTCAGCAGTTAAGACAAATCGTCACAGATTCGCAGATTATAAAAATGACTTTTATGGATAATTCTAAGTATTTCGTAAGTTTAATCTGTGAATCTATGGCGATAAAATACCAGCTCATTACGACTAATTTCCCCGTCATCAACCTTTAATCTAAATTTACCATGGACTACGATTTTTCTTTTTTTCTTGCCGTCGCCACGCTGGTCACCGGTGTCGTGTGGGGCGGATATTTGTTAGTACTTAAAGCCAACGGAGCCGAGTTCGATGAAGAAAATGAACCGATACTGGTAGAGTATGCGCGGTCTTTTTTTCCGGTGGTGTTGGTTGTGCTATTGCTGCGATCCTTCATAGCCGAGCCTTTTCGGATACCTTCGGCGTCGATGATGCCGACCCTATTGATAGGCGATTTTATTCTGGTTAATAAATTTACCTACGGCATACGCTTGCCGGTTATCAATAAAAAAATCATTGAGTTGAATGAGCCCAAACGCGGCGATATCGTCGTGTTTCGTTATCCGAAAGACCCGACCGTCGATTATATCAAGCGGGTGATCGGCCTGCCGGGCGACAAAGTCGCCTATTATGATAAAAAGCTGCATATCAATGGCGAGGCCATCAATCAGGTTTCTTTGGGTCGTTACCAGGGTGTAGGTCAAGGCGCGGATATGACCGGAAATGAACTGATTGCCGAAGACTTGATCAGTGTCGAGCACAATATTCTGATCAGAAATGGCGCAGCGTCTGCCGAAGGCGTTTATGTGGTGCCCAAGGGTAGTTATTTTGTGATGGGCGATAACCGCGATAACAGTAATGACAGCCGCTATTGGGGCACGGTTCCTGAAGAAAATCTGGTCGGACAAGCGTTTTTCATCTGGATGAATTGGGACTGGCAATATAAAGGCGTCGGTCTGGATCGTATCGGCACAGTGATAAAATAATTGCGCTTAAACGCCACACATTCACAGATTATACTTTTTTAATGTCCAGAGCCAAAAAAAGCGATTTATCATCTGCTAATCTGTGGCAACTAAACATCTTATGGAGAAAAAAATGAATTTATCGTCTAAACGCCAGCAGGGTTTAACCTTGATTTCGATTATCTTTATTCTGGGGCTGATTGGTTTTTTTGTGATGTTGACGCTTAAAATAGTGCCGATTTATCTGGATCACAACAAGGTGGCCAGCGCTATGAGCGCCTTGAAGGCAACGCCTGATATTCAAACGCTTAGTGAGGCCGGAATCAGGGAAAGCTTGAGCAAACGCTTTAACATCAATTATGTTTATGATGTTAAAGCAGAGGATATAAAAATCATCAAACATGGCAATTATCTGAAAGTGGACATCGAATATGAGACTGTCGTGAAATTGGTCGGTAACCTGAGTGCATTGGCTGAGTTTCATGACTCTTTCGAGGTTGGCCAGGAGTGATAAAAAAGCCTGAAGAGTTAAGTAAAAAGCTTGGTCTAACCTTTAATAATCCCCAGCTTTTTACCACGGCTTTAACGCATCGTAGCGCAAGTTCGAACAATAATGAACGCCTGGAGTTTTTGGGGGACTCCATTTTGGGTTTTGTTATCGCCCAGAAGCTGTATGAGTTATTCCCCGCTGCCTGTGAAGGCGTGTTAAGTCGGTTAAGAGCGAGTCTGGTTAATCAGAGTTCGTTGGCAGAGTTGGCCAGAATGCATCAGTTTGGCGATTATTTGTTACTGGGTTCGGGGGAGCTAAAAAGCGGTGGATTTCGTCGTGATTCCATTTTGTCTGATGCGTTGGAAGCCATTATCGGCGCGTTGTATAACGATCAGGGTATGGATGTTTGTCAGCAATGGGTTTTGCAGATGTTTGCAAAAAAACTGAAAAGCCTGTCTCTGGAAAATTGGCAGAAAGATCCTAAAACTCAGTTACAGGAGTTAATGCAGTCCCAAAAACTGGAGCTGCCGGAGTATACCGTATTAACTATGTCCGGCCTTGCCCATGAGCAAAATTTCAAAGTGAAATGTACCACGTCATCCATAGCTGAATCGTGTGTAGGCAGCGGAAATTCCAGAAAAAAAGCCGAGCAATCGGCAGCAGAGCATATGCTCGATTTATTAAATAAGGACACTAAGTAATATGAATTGTGGTTTCGTTGCCCTGATTGGGCGCCCCAATGTCGGTAAATCAACATTGATGAATCATCTGTTGAAGCAAAAAATCAGCATCACGTCACGCAAGCCGCAAACAACCCGGCATCGAATTCTAGGCATCAACACCACCGATGCTGGTCAGGCTATTTATATGGATACGCCGGGCATGCATAACAGTGACAAGCGGGCCTTGAATCGGTATTTAAACCGCACCGCAGAGACGACCTTACTGGGCGTCGATGTGATCGTCTGGTTGATCGATGGCTTGTCCTGGCATGAATATGACGAGGTCATCTTTAAAAAACTGGAGCAGGCTGGTTTGCCGGTCATACTTGCGGCCAACAAGGTTGATAAGGTTGTCGATAAAGAAGCTATTTTAACGTTCTTTAACGAGGCTCAGCACAGATTCCCGTTTGTACACCTGGTGCCTATTTCTGCGTTAAAAAGAACCAATCTCGAAGAGCTCGAAAAATTGATCATGGCCTTATTGCCGGAACGGGATTTAATCTATCCCGAAGATCAGGTGACCGACCGCTCCGAGCGTTTTTTAGCCGCTGAGATTGTCAGGGAAAAGCTGACCCGGCGTCTGGGTGACGAGCTGCCCTATGCGCTGACCGTAGAAATTGAACGTTACGAAGAAAAGCCGGCCATCACTAAAATCTATGCGATTATCTGGGTGGAACGCTTGACCCAGAAGAATATTGTGATCGGTAAGGATGGCGAGATGCTGAAAAAAGTCGGCACCGACGCGAGGGTGGATATAGAAAAACTGCTCGGGCAGAAGGTTTACTTGCAGCTTTGGGTAAAGGTTAAAAAAGGTTGGTCGGATAGCGAACGTGCCTTGCAAAGCCTGGGCTTTAATGACTGAAGCTGCTGTTTATTTGCAACCTGCCTTCATTTTACAGCAGCGCAAATACCGGGAAACCAGTCTGATTATCGATATGTTAACCCGCGATTTCGGCAGGATATCGCTGCTGGCTAAAGGTGTGCGAGCTGCCAAGTCTAAAACAGCCGGGCTGCTGCAAGCCTTTATCCCGCTAAGTGTTTCCTATGCTGGCAAGGCCGAATTAAAAACATTAAGTCATGTCGAAGTCAGGCAGTCGTTTAAGGACCTCAAGGGTCTGGCGCTATACTGCGGTTTTTACATTAATGAGCTGGTGAGTTGTTTTTTGCACAAATACGATCCTCATCCGGAAGTATTCAATTATTACGATGAATGTTTATCGGCTCTAGCGGATGGCATTAATATTGAACCCGTCTTGCGCTTGTTTGAACTTAGGCTGATGGACAGTGCCGGTTACGGTTTGCAGCTGGATTATGACCATGAACAAAAGCCCGTCGAAGCATTAAAAAAATATGACTTCAAGGCAGGGTGGGGTGCGGTTGAAGCTCGGGATGGACGGTTTTCAGGCAAGACATTGTTGGCCTTAAGTGCCAAGGAATTGTCCGATTCTCAGGTGTTAAGCGAAGCAAAAATATTGATGAGAAATGTCATTGATGATTATTTGCAGGGCAAGCCGCTTAAAAGCCGCGCGGTTATTAATAAAGTCATCGCAGCGACTCAGGCTAAAGAAATAGAACGTAAATAAAAAACCAATTTTTCCACGAAATACACGAAAAAGGAATGGTCTGTAGGGCTTGCCGTGCGCGCCTTTGTTTCTAAGTTTTCAAACCGTTTTTTGCTTTATCCGTGTCAGCCGTTTTCCTTATGAAATCTCAAATACTTCAAATGCATAAATCCCCAATTCTATTAGGCGTTAATATCGATCACGTCGCTACCTTGAGGCAGGCCAGAGGCACCCTTTACCCTGAGCCTATCCAGGCTGCGCTTGTTGCCGAGCAGTCTGGCGCCGACGGTATTACCGCGCATTTGCGGGAAGACCGTCGGCATATCCAGGATAGGGACATCTATTTATTAAAAGAGCTGTTGCATACCCGGCTGAATCTGGAAATGGCGGTAACCGACCAGATGATAGGCATTGCGCTAAAAGTGCAGCCCTATGCCTGTTGCCTGGTGCCGGAAAAGCGCGAAGAACTGACTACCGAAGGCGGACTTGACGTAGCCGGTAACCTGCAGCGCGTGCAGCAGGCGTGTGAGCAATTGGCTGCGGCCGGTGTAGAGGTGTCGCTGTTTATTGATCCCGATCAGCGGCAGATTGATGCGGCGGTAAAGGCAGGTGCGCCGGTGGTCGAATTGCACACCGGCTGTTATGCTGAGGCTGGCAATCCGCAGCAGCGCGCCGAGGAGTTGGCGAGGATCCGGCAGGCGGCTGTTTATGCGCACAGCGCCGGATTGCAGGTTAATGCCGGGCATGGCTTGAATTATTATAATGTCGAAGCCATCTGTGCGATACCGGAGATAGTGGAGCTTAATATCGGTCATGCGATCATCGCGCAAGCGGTATTTTCAGGACTAGCTCAATCGGTCAGGGATTTGAAGCAAATCATGCGCCAGGCCAGATTCATGCAGGGCTATCCTGCCCGGCACCCTGAGGATAAATGCAAATCCGCTCCCGGCGAATTTGTGCAGCAGAGTATTTGATTTAAGGGAAGTCAAATGGGGCTGGAATTTTATCAATTAACTCAGGCGGGTGATAGAGAGGTTAATCAGGACTGTATGGCGCATATCATTAACGATAGCTATGCGCTGTTTGTGGTTGCCGATGGTCTGGGCGGTCATCAGGGTGGTGAAAAAGCATCGCGTTTTTTTTGTGAGGGCCTGCTAAAGACTGCGGGCACTTATGGCAAGCGGCTCGAGCAGAATCCAGTTGATAACCTTTCAGCCTGGATGGCGGCGGCTGTCAACGAAATGAAACAGCTGTTTGCGATCGATAAGTCGGGACATGAGGCTCACACGACCTGCGCAATACTTTACCTGGATCAGCAGCGGGTATTGACAGCTCATTGCGGCGATACGAGGATCTACAGGATGAACCCTCAGCAGATTGTGTGGCGAACTCAGGATCATTCCATTCCCCAACAATTAGTCAATGAAGGTAGGATTAATGAGCAGCAGATGGCGCTGCATCCGGAGCAAAATCAGTTAACACGCAGTATCAACATCCAGAAAGCCCACCAGGTGGAGATCAATCTGTATCCTGCGATGGAAATAGGCGAGACTTTTGTGCTGTGCAGCGATGGTTTCTGGGAATATGCAAAACCCGCCGAGCTGCTGCAGTTGGCAAGTCCAGCAAGCGGTAAGACTGAGCTGGACAAGCTGGCAAGATTGGCGATATTTCGCGCACACGGCAATAGTGATAATGTTACCGTGCAGTGGATAACAAGGCGATGAAGACTCGCTATAGGTAAAAAAATGTTTTCTAGGTCCAGGCGTTCCGGTCGGGGTTGTGAGCCGCGACCTGTTTCATCTTTTTTAATACGCCATTGCAAGATTGTGTTTTTGCATACGGTAGAGCAGGGTGTCTCGGGAGATGCCCAACAGTCTGGCAGACTTGCTGCGATTGCCTTTGGTGCGGTCCAGGGCCTGAAGAATCAGGTCGGCTTCTATCGCATCCAGTTCCAGGCCTTTCTCTGGCAGCATAAGTTTAGTTGTTGCGGCTGCAGTAGTGCAGCGTTTGCTGGTAAATTCAAGCGGTAGATTTTCCGGTTCGATGATTCTGCCGGCTAATAAAATACCGAGTCTTTCGCATACATTACGAAGTTCACGTATATTGCCCGGCCAGGAGTAGGCTTTCAGGACTTTTAAAGTGGCCTTGCTGAATTTTGGCGCAGTAAGCCCATGGGTATGTTCGGTTAACATCGAAAAGTGCTTGATCAGCGACACTATGTCTTCGGGTCGATCTGAAAGATTCGGCAGTTCTAACGGCACAACATTCAAGCGGAAATATAAATCTGATCTGAACTGCCCGGCTTCGATTTGTTGGTTGAGGTCGGTATTGGTTGCGGAAATAATACGGATGTCGACCTTGTAAGGCTTGATGCCGCCTACAGCAAGGCATTCGCCGGATTCAAGAAAGCGTAATATTTTTCCCTGAATTGACAGCGGCAAGGAATTGATTTCATCAAGAAACAAGGTGCCGTGATCGGCTGCCTGGAATAGACCCTGCTTATCGGTGTTCGCCCCGGTAAACGAGCCTTTTTTATGACCGAACAATTCCGATTCGATTAGGCTTTCGGGTAAGGCAGCACAATTTAAGGTAATAAACGGCTTATTGGCACGTGAACTGGCCTGCTGAATTGCGGTGGCAAGTATTTCCTTGCCGGTGCCGGTTTCACCCTTGATTAATACCGTGACATCGGTTGCGGCAACTATTTTGGCGCTACGGATTAAGGAATCCAAGGCAGGAGAATGACCAATGATAGTGCTGAAATGATCCATAGAACCCTCTAATGTAGTGCTGAGTGAGAAGTGATCGCCATCGGGTTAAGCCAGGGCAATGCGGCCAGTAAGGCTAGTGCAATCATGAACAGGCCGATAAGCTGTTTAAAATGCGGCATTCTGGAGAACCTTGTTAATAAGCCGGTCATTATACCGACTCCCATCACTGCGGGTAAAGTCCCCAAACCAAAAAACAGCATAGTTAATGCGCTACGGCTGATGTCGCCTGCGGTTGCGGCTAGTGCCAAGGCCGAATAAACCAGTCCGCACGGTAGCCACCCCCAGACCATGCCAAAAAGAAAGGCCTGGCTGTAACTTTTCACCGGGATCAGTTTTCGACCCCAGGGTTCGATTAATTTCCAGAAACTCAGGCCGATTTTTTCAATATAAGCAAAACGGGGGAACCAGCCGGCCAGATAGAGCCCGGCTCCGGTCATCACAACAGCGGACAATAATTGCAGCAGTCTGTGGCCGCTGATTTCGCCCATAGGCATCGTGATCAATGTTTCAATGACGCCGGCCAAAGCGCCTGCCAGCGTGTAACTGCTAATGCGGCCGAAATTGTAACTAAATACAAAGGGGACTAGCCGTTGTTTGTTATTGCGAATTTCCGGGCTCAGGCTCAAAGTTAGGGTTCCGATAATGGAACCGCACATGCCAATGCAGTGCATGCTGCTGAACAGGCCCATCGTAAAGGCGACCAGGGCAGACGTGGTAAAGGCGAGATCAAATTCCATATAGATTTAAGGCTGGAGGTGGCTACTCAGTAGTAAAAATAAGAATAGAAAGCCACAGATTTGCAGAGTATAAAATGGCTGTTTTTGTTGATTCAAATGTTGATTACTAGCTTTAAGTAATGGCAAACTTCGTCACGCTTCGTTCATTTTATAATCGGTGAATCTGTGGCAATAAAATATCAAAGCAAGTAGTTAGGGCTGAAACTGTGCAAGAATTTGTCCCTGAATCTTTTCTGCCATGGCTTTGCGGTTTTCAGCATCGCGTATTGGTCTGCCGACGACGATATAATCGGCGCCATTCTGGAAAGCCATTTCTACACTGACCACCCGTTTCTGATCGTCTTCTTCACGGTTGTCTACCGGTCGAATGCCGGGGGTGATGACTAGCAGCTTATGATCAAGTTCCTCTCTAAGCATCGCGACTTCAAGCCCGGAGGAAACAATGCCGTCGCAGCCGATTTGCAGTGCGCGTTTTGCGCGTGATAAAACCAGTTCGCGGACATCGCAGGCAAAGCCAAGATCATCAAGGTCACCTCGATCCAGGCTGGTTAAGGCGGTTACCGCCAATACTTTAAGCTTGCCTTTTTCTTTGGCTGCGGCTTCCATAATCGCGTCGTTGCCGTGTATCGTCGCAAAGTCGACACCCTTGCTGCTCAAGGCTTTAATGGCTCTGCCCACGGTGGCGGGGACGTCAAAAAACTTAAGATCGACAAAGATTTTTTTATTGCGTTGTTTTAGCCATTCAATAAAACCGAAGTAATCGCCCGACATAAACAGTTCCATGCCGACTTTGTAAAAAATCACCGAATCGCCAAGTTCCTCGACCAAAGCCTGGGCCTCGGCTATGCTGGGTACATCCAGGGCCATCATTAAGCGTTCACGAACGGGGATGGGTTTGGTTGAGATAAATGATTTGGTCATGGTTAAGGTTTAAGGTTTGCTAGTTCCTAAGCTCCAGCTTGGGGATTCGGTTTTGAAGCTTCAGTTTCCAGGCTCGCGAAGCTGGAGCTTCGTCGCTTGATTTTGCTAGCCGTAGCTTGACTATTAGTCGCAAAAACCAGGTTGGCAAGGCTTTGAAAATAAATGCACTGTTCCGCTCTCTGATAATAAGTCGACATATATTACCGGAACTTGATTTGATGGTGAATGTTAAAATTCATTATCGCCACAATAGATCATCGCTGATGAATTCAATATTAATACAAATGACCTTGTTAATGGCCTGTGGCGCAGGTTGGCGATATGCCAAACCGGCCGGTCTTTCGGCCGAGCAAACGCGACAGGTTTTGACCACGGTGGTCTATTATTTACTGCTGCCCGCCCTGGTTCTTGATGTCTTGTGGACGGCGGATATCGGCTGGCATTCATTTCAGTATACCTTGCTGGGCATCAGTTGCATTGCGTTTGCGATGCTTTGCCTGTGGGCGGTGGGCACGGTCTTCAAGTTTGAAAAACGACGCATGGGCGCGATGATACTGGCCGCAGCTTTCCCGAATGTGACTTATCTGGGTTTACCGGTTTTGGAGCAGGCATTTGGCAGTTGGGCCAGGTCGGTGGTTATACAAATGGACCTGTTTGCCGTTACGCCGTTCTTGTTTACGATTGGTGTCATGGTTGCGCGGAACTACGGTGTAGAGGCTGCAGAAAAATCAAGATCGGTCTGGCTGTTCTTTAATGCGCCACCCTTCTGGGCGGCAGCGCTTGCGGTAGTATTAAACCTTTACGGTATTGTTGCCCCGGATTGGTTGTTGGGCGTGTTGCAAAAAATGTCCGCAGCCGTTGTGCCGCTGATGCTGTTTTCATTGGGACTCGCGTTAAGCTGGCAGGCGGTGTCAGTCAGGAATGTCCCGTATGTGATACCGGTTATCATCATAAAAATGGCGTTGATGCCGCTGTTTGCGCTGGGCTTGGTAGGATTTCTGCCCTTGGCTAACGATTACAGGGCAGCGGCAGTGCTGGATCTGGCGATGCCGAGCATGGTGCTGGGTATCGTTTTTTGCGATCGCTACCGCTTGGATAGTTCGTTGTACGCGATGGCGGTAACGGTAACCACTCTCATCAGTCTGATCACCCTGCCGTTCTGGCATGGCGTGTTGAGCAGCATTCGTTAGCTCTGAAGGGGATGCGATACTCCGCTAGTTCCCCGGCTCGCGAAGCTGGTACTGGGGAGCTAGCCCTGAGCCCGCAGCAGTTTCTCAAATTGCTCAGCCGGCACCGGCGGACTGGATATATAGCCCTGATATAAATCGCAGCCTTGTGTTTGCAGAAATTCGAGCTGAGCCTGGGTCTCTACACCCTCGGCTAGCACCTTGAGGCGCAAGGTGTGCGCCATCGCGATGATCGCTGCGGTTATTTCCATGTCATCCTGATGGTGCGGGATATCATCGATAAAGCTCTTGTCTATTTTCAGCGCATGCAGCGGAAACAGTTTCAGGTAAGCCAGCGAAGAATAGCCCTTGCCAAAATCGTCGAGCGCAAGTCTTACGCCCAGCGCATTGAGGCGGTTCAGTATCTCTATGGCCTCCGCTTCGCGCTGCATTAGCGCGCTCTCGGTAAGTTCCAGTTCCAGGCGCTCGGCAGGGAAACCTGTCTCGGCCAGAATCCCGGTGATGATTTCTTCCAGGTTGCTGTTCATAAACTGATTGGGTGAAATATTCACCGCCAACGACAAGGGTGGCAGACCTGCGTCTAGCCAGATTTTACCCTGGCGGCAGGTTTCATTCAGTATCCAGTTGCCGATAGGGGTAATCAGCCCTGTTTCTTCGGCCAACGCAATGAAGCGTAACGGCGGAATCAGTCCATGCACGGGATCCTGCCAGCGGATCAGGGCCTCGGCCCCGACAATGCGGCCGCTATGCACATCCACCTGTGGTTGATAGTAAGTCCGCAGCTCGCCATGAGTTATCGCCCGGCGCAAGCGCACTTCAAGTTCCATGCGTGCGCGTGCGGAACGGGTCAGTTCTTCGGAAAAATATTTAAAGCGGCCTCGTCCTTCGGCCTTGGCCTGATAAAGTGCGGTATCGGCCTGTTGCAGCAACTCCACCGGGGTCGTGCCATGGTCAGGAAACAGGCTGATGCCGATGCTGGCACCGATGCGTACTTCCTTGCCGCTTAGCAGCAGCCAGGGTTCGGAGATCGCGTTAATGATCTCGTTGGCTACTCGGGCCGCATCTTCCGGTTGGCTAATGTCTTCAAGCAGTACGGTAAATTCGTCGCCACCCAGGCGGCAAACCGTATCTATGCTGCGCAGGCGTGACTTTAGCTGCTGTCCGACCAGTTGTAACAGTTCATCGCCGGCCAGATGGCCGAAGCTGTCATTCACGTCCTTGAAGCGGTCCAGGTCGATCATTAGCAGCGCCAGCATTTTGTTATCACGCAATGAGATTTCAATCGCATGATCCAGTCGTGACAGCAGCAATAAGCGATTGGGCAGACTGGTCAGTGGGTCGTGATGAGCCAGAAAATCCAGTCGTGATTCGGTGGCCTTAAGTTGAGAAATATCCGCAAAAACCCCGACATAATGGGTCAGTTCACCGGCTTTATTGATGACCGCACTGATGCTGAGCAGTTCTGGATAGACCTCGCCGCATTTGCGTCTGTTCCATATTTCGCCCTGCCAATGACCGGTTAGCGCGATGCTGGACCACATTTCGGCGTAGAAGGCTGCATCATGTCGGCCGGAACTCAGCAGGCTGGCCGATTTGCCGATGGCCTCGGCTTCCGTATAGCTGGTGATGTCGGTAAACGCGCGGTTTACTCGGGTTATGCATCTTTTCAGATCCGTAATCATCACGCCCTCGCGCGTGCTTTCAAACACCGTAGCAGCCTGTAGCAGGCGCTCGTCGCTGAGTTTGCGTTCGGTAATATCGCGTATGCCGATGACATAGGCTTGCTGGTTTTCCCACTCAATCGGTGTCGAGCGAAACTCCGCCCAACCCAGGCCGGAGCGGCGGATCAGGTTGATTTCCTGGGGAACACTGCTGGGACTGATAGGGATGGCAAGTTTAGTGTTTAGTAGTTTGCGATCAAAAATCTGCTCGGCGCTGTTGTTCGAGAACAGGACAGTGCCCTGGTCATCCACCACCAATATACCGTCGGTTATGGTTTCAAGAATCAGGTCGAGGTTGGTTAATGCCGCTGTCATTTGATTGGTAGGGGGCAAGCCGTCAGATAATAAGCGTATCAGCAGCATTATTTTTCTGGGTCGTCAGGGTAGCCATGATTTCCGGAAATTTGGACAGATTGCCCATTAAACGCAATACCGGTAGCGGCTGGTCACGCACCAGCATGGGCGTGGCGAATACATTCTTTGCTAAGGCTTTTTCGGGCATCTCCAGAACTTCCACGATGTCCAGTTTCCAGTTTCCCGGCGGGTAGGTCGCCGCAAGCAGTGTAGTAAGTTGCTGAACCAAGAGTTTGGATTCGGGATCCAGGGACACGATATAAAGGGTCAGAAATAGCTTGTTCGATTCAGGGGATGTGTTGACGGCACTGGCAAGTAATCTGATTTGCGAGGGCAGCAGCGGCTTATTGACCAGCTGGAATTTTAAGCCCTGATCCTGGATAGACTTAAGCTGCTCGGTGTATTTGTGGCTAAAGGCGGATGCGATATAGATATTGAGGGTGTCGTCGATAGCCTTCAGGCGGTGGAAGGTTTCGATGCCGTCCATGTCGGTCATGTTAAGATCAAGAAAAATCAAGTCGGGACGCTCGGCTTTTGCCAATGAGACGCCTTGCGCGCCATCCGCTGCTTCTTGCACGCTATAACCGGCATCGCTGAGAACCAGTTTGAACAGGCTACGCAACATCGGGTCGTCATCAATAACCAGTATTTTTTTTGTCATCCGCTGTCACAATTTGTCACATAGGTAATTGTACGTATATTGACCGTTAGCATAGCATAGCCAGGAATAATCACATGATAATCGTATCGGTTCCATTACCATGTATAGAAGTAAGCGACGAGATCACTTCCGGCATTTTGGACAGGTTGCCCAGCAATTTCAGTACCGGTTCGGGTAGGTCGCGGACCAGCATCGGCGTGGCGAAAATATTTTTCGATAGCGCTTTTTCGGGCATGTCCAGCACCTCCACCACATCCAGGTTCCAGTACCCAGTTTTATAGGTGGCTGCCAGCACGGTGCTGAGTTGCTCGATCAGCAACCGGAATTCGGTATTCAGGGAAACGATATACAGTGTCAGCATCAGTTTGTCCCCTTCCTTGATGCCATCCGTAGAACGTTTTATCGAATGGGCAATATGTTTCATTTGTTTGGAGGACAACGGTTTGCTGGCCAGTTGGAAGTTGAAGCCTTCGTCGTGGGCAATCTTCAGCTGCTCCATGTATTCGTTGGCAAACGCCGTTACGATATAGATGCTCAACGTGTTGTCGATAACCTTAAGGCGCCGCAGGGTTTCGACGCCATCAATGCCGGGCATCCGAAGGTCGAGAAAAATCAGGTCGGGACGTTCGGCCTGCGCCATTGCGATACCTTGCAAGCCGTTTTCCGCTTCGCGCACCAGATAGCCAGCTTCGCCCAATATAAGGCTGAATGCCCCGCGTATGGCCGGATCGTCATCAATAACCAGTATGTTGTTCGGCACTTATTTACCCATTAAAAAAGAATTTACATTGTCCACGAAAAACACGTATAAAAATGTAACATAGATGCCAAAAGTAGGCACCTCTAAGCGACACGGGTTTAAGCGGATTAACACAGATTAAATGAGTAAGAAGGAGGAATTAGGTTTTTAAAAATCCGTGCAAAACCCTACGATCCGTTTCATCCGTGTTCTATTAACTGATCAGTGCTAAGCCGGTCGGGCGCGCAATTCCCGCCTCGCATTAGATTTCGTGGGCATTAAGTTAATCAGCAATCTTAAATTGCAAGCGCATGCAGCAGCCAGCTTTTTCCTTACTATTGTAAGTAATTATACTTGCCCCGGCTTCTTCAAGCAAACGATGAGAAATCGACAAGCCCAAGCCCGTTCCTTTACCCGGCGGTTTGGTGGTGAAGAAAGGATCAAAGATCCGGTTCAGCAATTCCTCAGGTATGCCGGGGCCGTTGTCGCAGATGTCCAGTTCCACATAGCTGTGTACCGCACGCCCGACAATGGCTATCCGGGGCAGCTCACATACGGATAACGCATCTCTGGCGTTCAGCAACAGATTGATCAAGACCTGCTGCAGGCTATCGGCATCAAACACGATCTTGGGCAGGTTGTCGGGCAGGTCGACAGTGACCAGAATGTTGGTTTGCTTAAACTCCCCGTCCAGCAGCGCTAAAGTCTGGGGCAGCGTGCTGTTAATCAGGCAAACACCGGTAGGTCCGGACTTGACTCGGACATAAATCAGCATATTGCACACTATGGTTTTGATCCTTTCGATCTCATGCAGGGCCATACCCAGCACCTCACGGATTTTAGGGTCGCAGGTCTTTTCTTCGGCATACTCGACAAAATTCATCACTCCCATCAATGGATTGTTGATCTCATGCGCGACGCCGCCGACCAGCGTGCCTAGCGAGGACAGTTTTTCCATCTGCAGCATTTGCCCCAGGCTCTCTTGCCGCTGTGTGTAGGCTAGGCACGCTTCCTCGAGCAAGCGGGTGTTTTCTAGCGAAATAGTCGCCTGGGACGACAATAGTTCAGTCATCAGGCTACGTTCTGCGGTAAAAATGCCTTCTGCCAGCCGGTTTTCCAGGTACAACACCCCGATCAGCTCGGTTTGCTTGATCATCGGCAGGCACAGCACCGAGCGCAAGCCCAATTCCTGTACTCCGGGGGCAGTTTGAAAATCACCTACGCTGCCGGCATCGCGCAGTATCACTTTTTCGTGGGTGCGGAACACGTAGTTGACGATGGCCTGGCAAATGTCGGCTGCCCGGCTCAAGCTGTAGTGCGGAAGGTTGCTTGCTTGATGCTTGCCGACATGCTGTTCCGCGACGATGACCAGTTCGTCCTGTTCTTTGATCAGCAAATAACCGTGTTGCGCGCCGGAACTTTCCAGCACCACGGTCATGATCTTTTGCAGCAATTGCGCCAGGTCGGTTTCGGCCGACAGCGCCAGCGCGGATTTCATCAGGTAGTCAATGTCGAGACTGGGCAGGATGGACAGTTCCCTGGTCTTGGCTGAGGTTTCCATGCGACGTAGCGATTTGTTGATCGGAGCAAGCTTGCGTCGCTCCTGTAACAGGCTGCCCATGCCGTCGGCGCGGCAGGCGCGATACAGTCGCTGCGCCTCAGCATAATAGATGGACGCGTCGCCCAACCGCTGTTGCGTCAGCAAGTCGCCCAGGTTTTCAAATAGATAGCCGGTCAGCAGATCATAGTCCTGGGTTTGTGCACTGGCTATCGCATCCAGATACAGGTTACGCGCTGCGCGGAAACGGCACTTGGCCCTGGCACACTCCGCGCGAATCAAGGCCAGATAAGGCCGCAATAAGGGGCCTAGCTGTGCCCAGGTCTCGATCTTGTGCAGCAGCGGAATTATTTCCGGTTCGAGCTCCGCCCAGGTCGAGTTTTTATCGAGGTCAAGCAGGCGCAAGCGATTGAGGACGCAAAATACCAGCCACATGCGTTTCAAGACGTTATCGGTCAGGCCGTGCAGAAAATCTTCGACAGCCGCTAGCGAGGTCGCCGCCGCCAAGTACTCGCCCCTGTAATGCTGGCTGATGCCGAGCAGCACAAAATAACTGCCGGACGCGGCAACGTAATTGTCGGCTTGCCAGCGCTTTAGCGTGGCTTCCATTGCCACCGGCTGATAATCCGGTTTCATAGGCGCAACCCAGCCGGATAGCACCGCCTCTGCCAAGGCCTGAGAAAACGACAGCTGGTTTTTGCGCGAAAAACTAAGGCATTCCTTGGCGTTATCCTTGATCAGGCGCAAATTCTTGCCCTGCACCAGTAAATTCCAGAGCAGTGGGCCGTAGGACAAGCCGGCGTTGTAGAGATCGCCACAGTTCTTGCCGGATTGTATGGCTTTTAAACAGTAGTCGGCGATGGCTGAAGGATGGCTACGCGAGTGCATATTGCACCAGACGATGCCATTCATCCCGCGTGTTGCGCCGAAGGTATTGGGATGCTTCGCACATAAATCGTGGGCAAGGTCTTCGTAGCGAAAGGCGAGCTCGAAGTGTCCCTGCTCGCCCAGATTCAGCCCCATGATCGAAAACGAATAGATGACCGACTCATCCATGCCGCCTTCCAGGCACAGCTGGGTCGACTGGGCGGCGGCCAGGTACAGTTGGTCTACCAGGCCGCACATGTAAAGATCCGGAATCAGCTCGCTGTAAAAGGCCAGTTCAATCTTGCTCTGGCGCTCCTCAGTAAAACGCATATTCAGCATGGTGTTCCACACGTCGCCCTGGATTGCAATCTGCTCCATCAGGGTATTCATCCGTTGCCGTGCTTGCTCTGGAACGGTGGGTATAGCTTTATCGAAATAGGCCAGGCCCCGGTTAGCGGTAGCGATGGCAGTATTGAAATTACCGAAAGAAGACAGCGACGTGGTCTGTTCGGCCAGCGCTTCGGCCTTGTCCAGATCGCTGACGGCATGCTTGATCAGCTGATTGATCAAGCGTTCGGACGCTTCGTAGTGCCCGCAGATCAGATCGGTTTTGGCCAGTTTCTGGTAGATGCGAAACGTCAGTTCGTAGGCGTATTCCCAGCAATTCGGCGGTAACGTGTCGTGTGCGATCAGGAAGAAATCGTTGGCAGCCTCGCCGGCCAGTGTATTCAAGGCCTTATTTCCGGCATGGAAGTTAAGCTCAACCAGGCGATAGGCCATAGCCTGATCCAGGGCTTCGGGGCGTCCCCGGTTAAGATGCTGCGCGATGCTGAATAAATTATCCTGTGCCTCCAGATCGGCATTGGCCGGTATCTGTCTCAGTAGGCGCTGGCCGATAGACCAGTGGATGGCAGGACGCGCTTGCAGATCAATTTGGGCTAATACCGCCTCCTGCACCCGGTCATGGACAAATTGCAAGTCGGCCTGATTCTCCAGCAGCATGCCCAGCATCAGCACCGGTTTTAATGTTTCGAACAACTGCTCCAGATCCATGTCCAGCGCCAGCGCGACCTCCGTAGCCGTGTAACGGTTGCCCATGCAGGCGCAATAGTTCAGGCTGTGCAGCGTAACCGGGGGCAGCATGCGCACCTTGGCGCTAAATAACTCAACCACGGAGGTTGGCATCGTGCTGCTGCGGATCTTGTTCATGTCCCATTGCCAGTGTTGCAGATGATCCCTGTGCAACAGATTCTCGTTGTACAGCCAGGTCAGGCTTTCGCTGACAAACAACGGATTGCCTTCGGTCAGGCGGGCGATAAACTCGGCCAGATGCACCGTGGTCGATCGTGGCGAGTCCAAAAGATATGCCACCATGTCGTGGCACTCATCTGGACCCAGGGCTTCCAGACGGATTTCCTGCAAGGCCTCGCTACGCAGCTGATTGTTGCAGAGCAAGCGGGTCAGTGGATGCGTGGCATCGACCTCGTTGTGACGGTAGGCGCCGATGAAAAACAGATAAGGATGATCTTCAGGGGAGTCAAAAATAGTCTGTAAAAAATCGAAAGTGGCGGTGTCGCACCATTGTAAGTCATCAATGAACAACACCAGCGGATGCGCTGCGTCAGCCAGGCAAGCGAGAAAACGGCCGAACAGATTGTTGAAGCGGTTGCGCGCTTCTACCGGCGGCAGCGGCGGAGCTTCCGGATGCGCGCCGATGATGAATTCAAGTTCCGGCAGCACGTCGATAATCACGCGGCCCTCGTTGTCCAGTGCTGTTAGCATTTTGCTCTGCCACTGTGCGACCTGGGTATCGCTTTCGGTCAGAAAGGTGCGCAGCAGGGTCCGTAGCGCCTGGATCAGCGAGCTATAGGGTATGTTTTTTTGATACTGGTCGAACTTGCCGGAGGTGAAATAACCGCGATGACGCACCAGCGGTTTTTGCAGTTCCTGAATCAAACGGGTCTTGCCGATGCCGGAAAGGCCGGAGATGAATACGGAACGGAAATCGTTGTCCATGACCCGGCTATATTCATGCTGGATCAGCTCGCTTTCGGCGTGACGGCCGATCATCTTGGAAATGAAGATCATGCGCTGGGTGCGATCCTGCAAGCCGAGCGGGAACTCGGCAATCGCACCGCTAGCAAGAAAGTCGTCGCGGCAGCGCTGCAGGTCGGCCAACATTCCGGCGGCGCATTGATAACGTTTTTCCGGTTGTTTGATGGTCAGCCTGGCGATGATCTTGCTAAGCTGGCACGGGATGTTTGCATTGCTTTCGTGCGCATCGGGCGTTTCTTCGGCCAGATGCGAGTGAATCAATTCCAGCGGATCCATGGAAAAAAACGGCAGCTTGCCGGTCAGCATTTCGTAAAACACGATACCCAGTGAATACAGATCGGTGGAAAAATCCACCCGGTAGTTGATGCGTCCGCTTTGTTCCGGTGACGTATAGGCCAGTGTGTTGCGGACAAACTCGGGGTCGTAGATGAAATGGCTGACGTCACGGATGTCCAGCGGCGTGATGAAATCGGTCAGATGCAAACTTAACGTGCCCGGTTGCACCAGAATATTATGCGGTTTGATGCCGCCGTGAGTGATACCGGCCTGATGCACGGCTTGCAGAGTTTCGGTCAGCGCGCAAGCTAGCGTAAAAAAAACAGCCAGATCAAGGTTTGGATGTTGCGCTGTCCAGGTCGTCAGGGGCTGTCCCGAAAACCAGGGTTGCACGATATACGGAATGCCGGCCTCCGGATCAAGCGCCATCGCTAGCGGCATACAACTGCGCGGGTCGTGCAAGACCTTAAGCCGCTCGATTTTTTGCTGTAAATGGCGCAAGTGATCGTCCCAGCCGTGCAGCAGTTTCAGCAGTTTAATGACCAGCGGCTGATCAGGCCGATTTTTATGATAGCCTTTGTAGACGATTGATTGCAGACTCTCGCCGAGTTTTTCGGTCAGAGTATAGGCATGTAGCTTAGGGATTTCAGGCATGGGGATGATGTTCATGTAATCAAATACTGTCGACGAAAAGGTATAGCCTCAAGGTACGCTGTGCATACCATTTTCTCGTTCCCAAGCTCCAGCTTCACGAGTTTCTTGAAGCAGTGCATTGCATCATCCGTATTCCTTTTTGATAGTTGTTGTATTTTAGAGCAGTTCGGCCGACTATGACCGATTTTTTAAAGCAATAAGCCATGAATCCAACCCTGGAAATATTCTCCCAAGGCGAAGAAGTCGTTACCGGACAAGCCGTCGATACCAACGCGGCCTGGCTGTCGGAACAAGTCGTCGCCCTGGGCTTTACGGTAACCCGGCATACCGCCGTCGGTGACAAGCTGGATGATCTGATCGCCTTGCTCCGGGAAATAGCAACGCGCGCAGATTGCTGTATCTGCACCGGCGGGCTCGGGCCGACCTCTGATGACCTGACCGCCGAAGCCGTCGCCAAAGCGTTCGGCCTGCCGCTGGAAGTCGACCCCGTCGCCTTGGCGCAGATTCAACACTATTTTTCGTTACGAAATAGACAGATGGCCGACGCCAACCGCAAGCAGGCGCTGCTTCCGAAAACCGCCGAGCGTATCGATAATGCCTGGGGCACGGCGCCGGGGTTCTCGCTGCAAGTGGGACGCTGCTGGTTTGCGTTTGTGCCCGGCGTCCCATCGGAAATGCGCCATTTATATCTGGAAACCATCCGGCCCAGGCTGTCCAGCCGTTTTGTGCTGCGACCCGGCAAATTAGTCACGCTTAAAACCATCGGCATCGGCGAGTCGGCTATTCAGCAGCTCATCAATACCTGTGATATTCCGGAGGACGTGCAGCTGGGTTTTCGGGCAAGTCCGGACGATGTGCAAACCAAATTATTGTTTTCGGCCGCTTATCCACAAACGGCACTGACGGCCTTGGTCGACACGATTGCGGCAAAGCTCGGCGATTATGTGTATGCGATCGACGGTTTGGGGCAGGCTAGCGGTGATCTGGTATGTACGATAAATCAGCTGATGACGGAAGGAAAGCATACGCTGGCGGTTGTCGAAACCGCCAGCCAGGGCCTGTTAGCAGCCAAATGCATAGGCCTGGAATGGCTGCTGGAAACGCACTATCAGCAAGCACTGGAAAGGCTGGGACAGAAACTGAATGTCACACTTGACAGCAATGATTTAAGCGCAAGCGCACGGGCTGTGGCTACGGCAATACGCAGGGATAGCGCGGCCGATTTTGTGCTGGTTCAGCTGGCCGCCGGGGACAATAAAATATTTCACGCTAAAGATCAGGCCATTCTTCTATATAATGTGCTGCTGACTGAAGATGGATTTTATCAAACGACTCATTCCGTGGCCGGTCCTATCAGCACCAAGCAAAATCAGGCGGCGCTGCTGGCCCTGGATTTATTACGACGCTATTTACAACATAAAGAACTTTAAAATGCCCTTATTAAGATTGTCCAATGTTTCCATCGCTTTTGGAACTCACGCCTTATTGAAAAATTCCGACTTTCAGCTGGATGCCGGTGAACGGGTCGGTTTGTTAGGCCGTAACGGCGAAGGCAAATCCACGCTGATGAAAATCATCGCGGGCAATATCCAGGCCGATCATGGCGACATCTGGCGGCAGCCGGAATTAAAGCTGGCCTGGCTGGAGCAAACCCCCGATTTGCCGGAAGATGCGACAATCTACGATGCGGTGGCTGGAGGCCTGGGCGAACTGGGCGAATGGATTACCCGTTATCATGCGCTGTCGATGACCATGGATTACGACGACGACAAGGCACTGAACGAGCTTGGCGATTTGCAGCATCAGCTCGAAACCCATAACGGCTGGCATTTTCAGCAACGGGTTGAATCCACCTTAAGCAAGCTGGATCTGCCCGGCGAATTAAAGATCAGCGGTTTGTCCGGCGGCTGGAAACGGCGCGTAGCCTTGGCCCGAGCGCTGGTCATCGAACCCGAAGTGTTATTGCTTGATGAGCCGACCAACCATCTGGATTTTGAAAGCATCACCTGGCTCGAAGAGCAGCTGCTGAATTTTCAGGGCGCGGTATTATTCGTGACCCATGATAGGTCTTTCCTGCAAAAACTGGCGACCCGTATTGTCGATCTGGATAGAGGCAATCTGGTGTCCTGGCAGGGCAGTTATGACGATTACCTGGCCCGCAAAGCCGCCGCTTTGGAAGACGAAGCCAACCAGAATGCCGAGTTCGACAAGAAACTGGCCGATGAAGAAGTCTGGATCAGACAGGGCGTAAAAGCCCGCCGCACCCGTAACGAAGGCCGGGTCAGGGCGCTGGAAAGATTGCGCGACGAACGTTCGCAACGCCGTAATACCCAGGGCACCAGCAAGATGTCTCTGGAACGAGGCGATGCGTCCGGCAAGAAAGTCATCGAAGTTAACGACATCAGCTTTGCTTATGAAGACCGCCAGATCGTCAAGAATTTTTCTACGCTGATCCAGCGCGGCGACAAAATCGGTTTGATAGGACCCAATGGCGCAGGCAAATCGACCTTGTTGAAATTGCTGTTGAAGCAGTTGGAACCGAACAGTGGCACGGTAGAGCAGGGCACCAAGCTTGAGATCGCCTATTTCGACCAGTTACGCGATCAGTTAGACCCCAGCATGACAGTCGCCGAGACCGTCGCCGATGGCAACGAATTTGTTGAAATCGCCGGCAACCAGCGCCATGTGATGTCTTATCTGGGCGACTTTTTGTTTGCGCCGGCCAGGGCCAGGTCGCCGGTAAAAAGTTTATCGGGCGGCGAGAAAAACCGCTTGTTGCTGGCCCGATTGTTTACCAAGCCGTCCAACCTGATCATCATGGATGAGCCGACCAACGACCTGGATCTGGAAACCCTGGAACTGCTGGAAGAAAAACTGGTCGAATTTGACGGCACCTTATTGCTGGTCAGTCATGACCGGGCTTTTCTGGACAACGTGGTGACCAGCGTCTACGTGCTGGACGGTACCGGCGAAGTCGACGAGTTTGTCGGCGGCTATACCGACTGGATGGACCATGTCAAACAGGCTAAAAAGGCCGAATCGGTTAAGGTAAACAAAGAAAAGCCGGCCATTAAGTCGCCTGTGTCGACTGCAAGCAAGAAAAAGCTAAGCTTTAAAGAGCAGCAAGAGCTGGACAAATTGCCGGAGCAGATAGCCGAACTGGAAACCAAGCAAGTCGCGTTAAACAAGCAAATCAGCGCGCCGGAGTTTTACAAGAAGGATCAGATAGTTGTTGCGAAAACGCTGGATGAGCTTAAGCAACTCGATGCCAAGCTGGAGCAGGTTTACCAGCGCTGGAATGAGTTGGAAGCGATGAGCGAAGCCTAGGAGTCTGTCTGACTTATAACTATTTGAATAAAAATGATTTTGCTTTTAACGGCTATCGAATTTCATAATAGTTATAAGTCCCTGACGCTAGAATTAATGGATTTAGCCTTCCGCTAATTTTAAGCCATTGTTTTTAT